>DATHGE010000228.1:0-11593 GCA_035317805.1 Flavobacterium sp.
ATAAAAGCAGTTCCTGAAGGAATGGTGAAATCGGCAGGAGCCGTTACTGTTGGCGGTGTATTTGTAATTGCCGTACTCACCGGGCAGGTTTTTCCGGCCATGTTGGTCTGAATCTGAAGAATGCTTCTGTAAGCATAATAAGCATCCGAGTGTGCCTGAACATCATAATCCGTGATTCCGGCATAACCCATAATCGTAGATCCGCTTCCTGGCTCTATGTTTGTCCCTGAGCCTTCTGTATTGTGTGAGAAAGTATGGGTAGCACCCAATTGGTGTCCCATTTCGTGGATAACGTAATCGATATCATAAGTATCGCCTTGTGGAATTCCGTCGTAAGGAGACGTATAGCCGCTTCCTTTTGTACCATCATTACATACACATCCGATACAACCTGCATTTCCGCCACCACCGGTAGCACCAAAAAGGTGTCCGATATCGTAGTTGGCCTCGCCGATTACAGAAGTAAGCGTCGCCTGCAATTCTGCATTCCAGTTGTCAAGACCTGCAGCAGGAGAATAAGGATCAGATGCCGCAGAAGTATAAGTTACAAGGTTGTTGTTTGCTATAATATTAAGGTGGATGGCCAAATCGATTTCCATAACACCGTTAACCCTGGTCATTGTCGCATTCATTCCTGCCAAAGCACCAGCAACGGTTCCTCCGAAGAAAGCACCGTATTCTCCTGTACAGGATAATGCCAGACGCATGGTTTTGAATGATTGCGTATTTGATCTTAAGACATTATCGTTGTTTAAAAGATCGTGGTTCAAAGCGACATCCGTGGTTGAACACGTAAAAGGCAGGCTGCCTCTGGTTCTGGTCTGTGAATCGAAAAGCACATAAACCGAACTGTCTTTTGTATAAGGCTCGATGAATTCTGAGCTGCGGTCTGTCCTTAAGATCATCGACTGCAAACCATCGGGCGAAACACTAAAATTTATCGTCGCATTATCGGCAAGGCTTTTTCCGACATAAGCTCTGATTTCAGGATATTGCGCCTGTAGTTCAGGGGCAAAATTTGAATTTTCCCAAACCTGGAACTTCTCCAGATCGCCATTGATATTCGGGAACTCAACAATAACTCCGGCTGCGCCAGAGAATCTGTCGGCCGCGTTCACGAGAACCTGTTTCACTGCATTCAGGTTTACCTGAAAAAGCTGTTGTCTTTCCGAGTAAGTAGTCGGTCTCATTTTAGCCGCTTGCGAAACGCTTTCCTGGCTCACTTTCGACCAGGCATTTTTTTGAGCTGACAATTGCCCAAAAGAAAGTGCAACCGCCATAAATAGTAATAATTTTTTCATTTTTTTTATAGTTATATAGCCGACAAAGCTAATATATTTTTTTAATTTTAAGATACTTATGCTACACTTTTAACACATAAACGGTGCTTAAATTGCGGATTTCAAAACCTTAGTTAAAAATAGTGCATTTAAAGATGCAAATCCATGAAACTCTGCTTTCTGTTGCTAAATATCAAAATGATACCCTAAATTTGCAAATCTAAAAATGACGCTTTGCAGATTTATCATTCCATAAAGGATTTCAGGACCAATTCCGATAAGAAAACTATTGTCACGCTCGGGACTTTCGACGGCGTTCATATCGGCCATAAGAAAATTATTGAAAAGCTGATCCAAAGTGCTTCCGACAGTGGCTGCGAAAGCCTCATCCTTACTTTTTTTCCGCATCCGAGAATGGTGCTTCAGGAAAAATCCGAAATCCGACTGCTCAATACCATTGATGAAAAAATCGGTTTATTGGAAAACACCGGCCTCGACAGCCTCATCATCCATCCTTTCGACGAGGCCTTTTCGAGACTCACCGCCGAGGAATTTGTCGCCGAAATTCTCGTGGGCCAATTCAATATCCAAAAGATCATCATCGGTCACGACCACCGTTTCGGCAGGAACCGGACCGCCGACATTAATGACCTTATAGGATTTGGCGAAACGTATGGCTTTGAAGTGGAACAGATTTCCGCACAGGAAATCGACGCCGTTTCCGTAAGTTCCACCAAAATCAGGAACGCCCTTTTGGAAGGAAATATCGCCCTTGCCAACGAATATCTGGGATACGAATACCCGCTGACCGGAACCGTAACAAAAGGCAGGCAGCTCGGAAGGACAATCGGTTTTCCTACAGCCAACATTAAAATTGCGGAAGATTACAAACTCATCCCAAAAATCGGGGTCTATATCGTAAAGAGTGTTTTGGGCGACGAAACGGTTTTCGGGATGATGAACATCGGGATGAAACCAACGGTCGGCGGAAGCTCGCTCACGATTGAAGTCCACTTTTTTGACTTTGATGCGGATTTATACGGAACGGAAATTCAGGTTTCCATCCTTGAATACATTAGGGATGAACAGAAATTTGATTCGGTCGAAATGCTTAAAAACCAACTGTCTAAAGACCTGACAGCTTCAAAAGACTACCTTGGGCGGCACTTGTAATCATATAACAATTTTAGTTAAAACATAATTTTTATTGGCTTTTAATGAGTAAATTTAGACTTACATAACCAACGTACATTGTCTAACAAAATCATGCATCAGGATTCGTCCCGACATGATTCCATCAAAACCAAACTATTATGAAATTCACCAGAGAACTGACCAATGGAATCATCATTTTCTTAGGAATTGGCATTTACTTTTTAATCCTCGATTTTTTAAAGTTATCGCACAATCCGATCCTTAGGATTTTCAACATTCTCATTGTTGCGTATGGCGTCAACCGCACCATAAAAGCCAACCAGGAAGATGGCATCCGCGGATACAATAAAAATCTGCTTTCGGCAATCATTACATCCATGATCGGAGCATTCATCAGTATAGGCAGCCTTTTGGCCTATATCAGTTATAAAGGCGGCGAATCTTATCTTAAAAATCTTTCGCAGAGTTTTATCTTCGGAGGCGGCGAACCCAATATTTCCTATTATTGTATTGGGTTGTTATTTGAATCCGTTGCCGCTTCACTCATCGTTTCCTTCTGCCTCATGCAGTACTGGAAAGACAAAGTAGAAGTCATCAATAAAGTGGATTAACCCTATAATTCATTTCTGAATGAGGCTTGGGCAGGGATGTTTTAAGCCTCATTTTTTTTGCCCTGATGCCATTCTCAAACTTTAATTCCCGAAACTTTCAACTTAAATCGGAATTCCCTACTTTTGAGGCAACAAAAAAAGCAGCGATGAGTATCACAAAACACGACTGGACCAAAGAAGAAATTCTTTCCATATATAACAAACCGATGATGGATTTGCTTTTCGAAGCCGCTACGATCCACCGCGAACACCACGATCCAAACGTGGTGCAGGTTTCCACATTACTTTCCATCAAAACCGGCGGCTGCCCAGAAGACTGCGGTTATTGCCCCCAGGCGGCGCGTTACCACACGAAGGTGGAAGGGAACGACCTGATGTCGGTGAGCCAGGTGAAAGCGCAGGCGTTACGCGCCAAATCAAGCGGTTCATCACGCGTTTGCATGGGTGCGGCATGGCGGAACGTTAAGGACGGACCTGAATTTGACCAGGTTCTCGAAATGGTGCGCACCATCAACAAACTCGACATGGAAGTTTGCTGTACGTTGGGAATGATCACCGAAAACCAGGCACATCGTTTGGCGGAAGCCGGATTGTATGCCTACAACCACAACATCGATACCTCTGAAGAATATTATAAGGAAGTGATTTCCACGCGCGGTTTTGAAGACCGCCTTCAGACGATTGAGAACGTACGAAAAACAAACGTGACGGTTTGCAGCGGCGGCATTATCGGAATGGGGGAAACCATTGAAGACCGCGCCGGAATGCTCGTTGCATTGGCGACTTTGAGTCCGCAACCCGAATCGGTGCCTATCAATGCACTCGTTGCCGTTGACGGAACGCCGCTCGAAGACCAGACTCCGGTTGAAATCTGGGAAATGATCCGCATGGTGGCCACGACAAGAATCGTGATGCCCGAAACACAGGTAAGGCTTTCTGCCGGAAGAATGAACATGAGCCGCGAAGGCCAGGCGATGTGTTTCTTCGCCGGGGCGAATTCTATTTTCGCTGGCGATAAATTATTAACGACCCCAAATCCGGATGTAAATGAAGACATGAAGATGTTTGAAATGCTCGGACTGATTCCGCAGAAACCTTTCGTAAAAGTATCGCAGCCCGAAACTGTGGAAGCCGAAGATTCGCAATACCAGACCCTGGGTGAAAAACCAAGATGGTCACGACCGGGACATACAATTGAAAGAAATCTCGAAGCTTCAGGGAAAATTAAACCCTGATCACACCGATACCAACTTAAAAGCCTTTCTTAATCTTAAAAGAAAGGCTTTTTTTATTTAATTTTACTCCTTCCTTCCGGAAAAAACAACCCTGTAATGTTCGACCAAAAACGAAATTTTATCTTTCCCTTTTTCCTGGCCATTCTCAGTTTTTTACTGACTTCGAACATTTATTCCCAATCCGTTTCCGAATGTGATTCACTCGTAAAACACGGTGTCGAGGCGATGCAGCGCAGCGAATACATCCAATCGCTCGAGCTTCTGACACAGGCGCGCGTAATGGCTGAAAAAAACCGTTGGTACAAACAGGAATTCCTCGCCATCAATAATATCGGTGCCAATTATTACTCGATGCTCGAATACGGCGAGGCGCTCAATTACTATCTCGAAGCCTATACCATTGCACTTAAGGAACTCGAGCCGACGCAGGAAATGATTGTCCTCAACAATATTGCAATCCTGTATTCCAAGGAAAAAAAGTATGAAAAGGCCATCGAATATTTCACAAAGGCGTCCAACATCGCAAAAGAAAACAAAGATGATCTTAAGGTTGGCCTTTATGCGATGAACCTCGGAAACGTCGCCAACGAACAGAACAACCCGAACCTTTCCCGAAAATATTTCACCGAAGCATTGCCGCTTTTGGTAAGCCAGCCGCAATTCATCGTCATGGCTAAGATCGGGTTGGCAGAAAGTGAGTTGCAGCAAGGGCATCCTGAACAAGCTCGGCAACATGCAGAAGAATTGCTCAAAACAACGAAAGACCTGCAATACAATGATATTGGGATTTCGCTGTGTATGATTATCGCCAAATCTTACCTCAAAGAAAATAACATGGCCCTGTCTTTGGCTTATGTCAACAGGATTTCTGCGAAAAAGCCGAACCTCGAGACAAAAATTGCCTTGTTCGAATTACTATCCGAATTGCATTTCAAAAACAAATCATACGCGACAGCACTTGCCTTTAAGGATTCCATCGTCAGCGCAAATGAGGAACTGACCGAAATCAAGAATGGGAAACTGTTCGAGAACAGCAAAGTGAAATTCGAAATCCAGAATTACCGCAATGAGATTGCACTCAACGAATCGAAAATGGCAAACGAGCGAAAAATTTTCTATTCGGTTCTCGCCATCATCATCGTCGTTGTCGCTTTTATCATCGGCACATTGCGCAACAGGTCGGTCAAGTACAAGCAGAACAAGCTCATTGCCGAACGCAGCGAAAAGATCCTGGCGCTCGAACTCGAAAAAGAAAAAAGCGACAACCTGTTGCACGAAAAGCAATTTATCGAGAAGGAAACCAACGCGCTGCTCGAACAGGAACGCCTCAAAAACGAACTCGAATCAAAGAACCGGAAGCTTTCGGCGAAAGCATTATACTTGTCGGGGCGGAATCAGATGATTGAGGAAGTGCTTTCGGAATTGTCGGAATTGCCGCAGCTTTCTAAAGACGCTTCTTTGGTGAACCATATCAAAACGCTCAAAAACCACCTTAAGAGCGATGACGAATGGAACAGTTTCATTACGCATTTCGAAGAGGTCAACCAAACGTTCCTCAATACTTTAAAGACAAAACATCCCGGTCTTACGGCCAATGACATCCGGTTTATTTCCTACATCTACATGAACCTCAGCACCAAGGAAATCGCCTCGATGCTCAATGTGACGCCCGAAGCCTGTCGCAAAAGGAAAGAAAGGATTTCTGCAAAAATGGAACTTCCCGAACATCTAAACCTTTACGATTATCTCGCCTCTTTATAGCAATCACGGTTTGTCCGAAAAGCTGTCACACTTTGTCCGCCGATTTTTTTTGATACCAGCATCCTTTTTTTGAAACTTTAGGGAACTAAAAACCTATTGAAAAATGAAAAATTTTACCCTTCTCGCCTTTGCGGTTTTCTCAGGATTGATTTCCCGGGCGCAAACGAGCTTCGAGGCTTCGGGCGATTATGCCAAGCTTCAGGACATCACTTATGATGCGACGGTGCAGAACAAATTGTATGCGGCCACGAACGGAAACCACATCGTTGTTTCTGTCGATAATGGTGCCCATTGGGATTTGCTGTATTCTTATCCGGCGAACGACTTTATAAAAGACCTCAAACTGCTTCCGGGAAATACTGCGCTCTCTTTCGGCACTTACGATAAGATTCATATTCTCGATCTGGCGACCAATACGCTCACCGCTTCCTTTACTGTTCCGCAGAGTGGCGTTGCCGATGCCGGTTTGAGTTGGCTCAATTCGTATGATTTTTACGATGCAGCCGGCACAACCATAATTGTCGACACTGGTTTTTCTGTCGGTTTTGGCAGTTTCGGAAAGACTTTTTACACCAAAGATTCGGGTGCACATTGGGATGAAATTTATTACACCGTAGACCATGAAAACGTATTCATTAATGATGTGGCGATCAGTCCGGGAAATTCCGATAAATTGTTCCTTGCCAGAGGAAACGGCGATTCGGATGTTGACGGCGGATTGTGGATTTCTGATAACGATGGAGCGGACTGGACCGAAAGCATTTCCGGCATTACGCTTGACGCGATCAGTTTCAACCCTTCAGATGCGAATGATATTCTTATCGGCTCGAGCATCGGGTTCGGAATCCACCCGGAAAATCTGTTCCGCTCTGGCGACAACGGCGTGAACTGGAATATCATTCCGGTTACATGGACCGATGAAACGCTCAACAACATCACAAAAATTGTTTTCAATCCGGCCAATCCGGACCAGATTATCGTGCTCGAGGAAAATGAGATTGTAAGAAGCAACGACGGCGGTGCAACATGGTCGAATATCGTTTATCCTGTCGGAATTTCAATGGATTATTATTACGGCATCAATGCATCTTTCAACCCGTTTGACGCGAATCAGGTTGCGATTACGACTGATTTTTATCCGCAGTTTTTGAACAATACCAATGCCACGCTGACACAAATCAAGGCACCTTTCTTCAACATCCTCGGCACTTCAATTGGAAAATATTCGGGCGATACGCATTTGTATTACGGCGGACAGGGTGGCCGTCAGCACAAGGCGATAAGTTCAGGTGTGATTTCGGCTTATGATGTCGAAAATCCGGATTCCTTCAACCCGAAAAAGAATTACATGTTTGCCGATCCGGCCATTGCGGGCAGGGTTTTCACTTATGCCTCGATGGGATTTTTCGGCGGATGGGTCAATGTAAGTACCGATTACGGCGCCACGACAACTAATATCCTGCAGGCTTTCGCCGATGATATGCAGGAATTGGCTGTCGACCCAAACAACAGCAATATCGTTTATGTTTCGTTGCGTTCGGGTGAAGGCGGGAATGTGGTGAAAATTGACATTTCCGATTTGTCAAATATCATTACAACCGATATCATCACGCCCGAAGTGAATGAATTTGGAGAAGGTGTTGTGACGGGAATCGTTATCGATCCGACAAATTCGGACATCATCTATATTTCAAAAAAGAACAAGATCCTGAAGACCGTCGACGGCGGTTTGGTCTGGGCCGAAATCGGGACCGGACTTGAAGACGTCACATCTGTAGATATCATTTGGGACATGGCGGGCAATCCGTTGAATCCGCAACAGCTGACTATTGGCACCAATATCGGCGTCTATACTTCTGTGGATTCTGGCGAACACTGGTCGGCTATCTTACCCGGAATTGATGCGAAAAGAATCAAACATTCTCCTTTGAACAACGGTGTGATTGCAGTGACGGTATTCTCTACGGCCAATGTAAATGCCTCGATTGCCTATACTGCCAACAATGGGACAGACTGGAATTTTGTCCAAACCGAGGATTTGCATTATGTGCAATCTTATGGTATGGATTACGATTTCGATGGAACGGATATCAATGCCTATATCGCAACGACCGATTTGGGTGTGCTGAAATATCCGATACACAATGTGGTTTTGGGCACTTACAACCCGGTGGCGGATAATCCGGTGGGCATTTATCCAAATCCTGCTAACGGCGCCGTTAAGATTCTTACCAACGACGGAACTGGAATCACCGCCGCTACAGTCTATTCTCTGACAGGGCAAAAAGTTTTGGAAAGCCAATCGGCGACATTTGATGTTTCGAACCTTAGCAATGGTATTTATATCGTAAAGGTAAAAAGTGCCGGCGGAAAATACTTCTCAGAAAAATTGGTTAAGGAATAAATTATTGGGTTAAAATAAAAAGCTGCTTCTTAAACGGAAGCAGCTTTTTTTATGATTTATTTTCCCTTTACAGGACGACTTTTCTGGTAACGATCTGGCCGTTTTCCAAAACGACTTTTACAATCAGCGCCTGTTGGTTGGAGACTGCATTTTGTATGGAGAATTTCCTGTTGTTCACTTTTTGGTTTTCGAAAACGTTTCTTCCGAGAATATCATAGACTGTTACTGTCTTGATGTTTTCTTCCTGTGAATAAAGGTCGATTTGCCTGTGATTGACAGTTACGATAAGGGCATTCCCGGCCGCTTCGAAATTATTTGTCGTCAGGGTTGTGTTGTTGTATCTCAACTCAAAACGATCATTGAAAGTTCCGACTGCGGTTTCAAAACTGTAAGGCGCCGCTTTAAGATCATGGATCACATTCAGTAATTTATCCTCGAGATAGACATTCTGTTCCAACATAAATCCGTCAACGTTTTCGATACTGATTTGAAACAGTCCGGCCACGGTTGCATGATAGCCCAGAATTACTTTATCGTTTTCACTAAAAGGCAATGCTTTTCCCTGGATCGCCATCGTTTTGCCTTCCAAAATAGAATAAAGGCTTACGAAGGAATTGGCGTTGAAAAGTTCACCATCAAAACCACGATCGATTCCGTTGGTGGCACCTTCAATATAGCCAACCAAAGTTTGCTTGAATGCGCCTTCGCTATTGGACAGGTTGAGCCAGATGCGGTTTTTCTCAATTCCTGCATCGGAATTTGTGGAGGCATTTGAATTGGATTCCATCGTCCTGAAAAACCCTAAATTATTTCCGGTAAGACGCATACTGTTATTGAATGTCGCCTGGCCGTTTGCCAATCCTTTGATAAAGAATCCTTGCCCCGAGGCGATGTTTCCTGATGGCAGGTTCATGTTCAATCCAGGGTTGATCGCTGCTCTTGTGGCAACACTTCCTGAAAAATTGTATACGGCATAATCATTCGACTGATAGACATTACTGGCAATCGGAGAATTGTGCGTCCATAAATAAATGGTTCCTTCCACGACGCCCACATTAGCGGTGTAAGCCAGGAAAGCATCCGCACTTATCGCCGATGGGTAAGGATTTCCGATCAGGTTCATGTTGCTCACGCCGACTGTTATCGGAGTTTGTACGAATCCATTGTTTGGTATTCCATTAAATTCTCCGCTGGTATATTGTGTCGGAGTACTTGTGAAGCTTTGTGGCGCGCGGATGATATATCCTTTTCCCGGAAGCATTACATCGGCACCGTTAAGGCTTACGACCCAGTTGCCGATCGTTGGACTGAAGCTGAAATATTTATCTGCCAGAGTATTTGGTGAAAAACCAAATAGCGTCTGCCCGATTACCGGCGAAGACCAATAGGAATAATCATAGGCTACCATCGCTGTGGAATATCTTTTAACCTTAATGACACCGAGGTTGCTGGCAAGGTCATTATGCTGTACAAGGCTTCCGCCATTTTCTACAACTAATGTCCCACTGTTTTCTATATCGCTTTCGATGTTAAAGTTATTATTGGAAGTGATGGTCACCGTCCTGCCCGACATGATTTCACATTTACAGGCATGGATGCTTCCGTTTGCAGCGGTATCATAGTTTCCGTCGATAATCGCTTTTGTGGTAGCTGTTGGCACACCGGCCGACCAGGTATTAGATGCCCAGGTCGTGGACAATTCTTTCCTTCCGAAAAGCTGTACATTATCGATTACCCATATTTCGTTGGCGCTATCGTTTGTTACGGTAATGCGAATGGCTAAATTCGTTGTTTTCGGAAGACCCGAAACTGTAACCCTGCTGTAGCCATTAGCCGTGAGATAACCCCCGGCAGCCGCACTAAAAGTGGTAAGTACATTATTGTTGTCAAAAGGAGCGGAAGCTATTGCTGTTCCTGAGGTGAATGCCCATTTCGCATCCGTATTTCCGCGGACTTCGAGTTCGTTTGACCAGGTCGTTCCGCCATTTGAACTTACCGATACCATAATCCTGTCGGCGGCATCCAATCCTTCGGCATTTGTAACCGCCATTGAAGCCAATCGCAGGTTCAGTTCTATATCACTATATTGAAGCGTGTTGACGTTCGCCATTGTAACGACTCCCGTTCCGTTAGTAACCTGCAGGCTTCTTGCGCCGATAAATTTTGGGCTTGTTCCGGTATCGCCGATTATCCCATAGGCGGTTCCTGCCGCCAAAGCCGTTGTTCCGGTAGTGGTATAATTCCAAACCGGAGCTGCCGGAGCTGTTTCAAAATCCTGCGTCGCTATGGTTTCGAGAATACCGAAAGCACACGGAATATAATCGAGTCCGTAGCCACTAATTGCAAATGTATACGGATTTTCATTCGGGTCATTATTGACAATGCTCACTACGGCATTCCGCAACCCAACGGCTGACGGATCAAACCGGATTGTAAAAGTGGTGGTTCCGCCAATGACAAGTGTTGCAGGCGGAGCAGTAATCACAGAAAAGTCTGCTGCGTTGGGGCCGGAGAGCGTTAATGCGCCTAAGGTCAATGTCGCATTTCCGCTATTCGTTATGGTAAATGTCCTGTCGAGTGTTCCTGTATTGATATTCAGATAATCAAAAAACGTATAGTTTACAAATGAGGTAGTCGTGCTCCCGCTGATGATTGGCTGTGTATTTCCGGTGATATCTATTTCTGATGCTACACCAGTTCCCTGAATTAAAAAGGTATATGGGTTTTCATCCGGGTCATTGCTGCCTACAGTAACCAAAGCGGTCCTGATACCCGGCGCAGTCGGAGCAAATTTTATAGTAAATTGTTTTTTAAATCCCGGGTTGATGCTGTTTCCTGAAGGAAATGTCACCAATGTAAAGTCGGTTGGGTTTGCACCGGCAATCGTAACATACGGACTTGCATCCGTTAAAAGCAAAGGTGCATTCTGTGGGCAATCGTTCCTGATCTCAAATCCATTTGTCAATCCCGCCCCGCCTATAGTCTGTGCAGGCGTATAAAGTGTGTTGTTGTTGATATTCGGAATCATGCTGCCACTGGTTACTATACTGATCCCGGCTGTCGGGCCACCATTAATCCTGATATCCGGGATTGGAATCACCCCATAACCCTGCACGTCGAACCAATAGGGGTTTTCGTTGCTATCGT
>DATHGE010000229.1:0-11118 GCA_035317805.1 Flavobacterium sp.
GCCCGGCATCATTATATACTTTTTGCGGGGGCGGACATGAATACAGCGGCACTTTGTTTGAAAAAACACCGGAACCGATACTCGCTTTTCTGAATGATGTCGTTGCCGGGAAAAAATTCCGGAACCATACGATTGTGCCAACCGGGAAACACAACGAAAAATCTGCCGCCTACCCATTCTGCGACTAACAAAAAACCACCGGACATTTTCACATCCGATGGTTCTTCACACAATAAAAAAATAAAATTTTACTGCCAGCCGCCGCCCAGCGATCTGTATAGCTGGATGATGGCGTTGTATTGTTGGTATTGGTTATCAATCAGGTTGAGCTGGCTGTTGAGCGCATCGTCTTTGGCGGTCAGCACTTCAAGATAATTCACGAAACCGTTGGCGAGCAGTTCATCCGAATAGCCTGCGGCTTTGGTCAGCGCATCGACTTGTTTGGTTCGGATTTCGAGTTTGGTCGTTTCGTTATTGTATTGCAGCAGCGCATCGGAAACTTCTTTCCCGGCCGTCAGCAAAGCCTGCTCGAATTGAATATACGCTCTTTCCTGGTTTGCTTTCGCAATCTCGTAACGCGTTTTGATCTGCCTTTGGTTGAAAATCGGCTGGGTCAATCCGCTGACGACATTGGCGAACAGTGAATTCGCGCTAAACCATTCCTTAAGGTCGATGCTTTGGAAACCACCCGTTGCCGTAATTTTTAAGGTCGGATAAAAATTACTCCTGGCCACATTCGTCAATTCGAAATTATTGATCAGGTTGTATTCGGCCGCAACGACATCGGGTCTTTTGCTCAATATCAGGGACGGTATTCCGAGTTTGATTTCAGGATTCAACGGCTGGCTTTCCAACGTATTCCTTTGGATGCTTTGCGGTGATTGCCCTAAAAGGATGCTCAATGTATTCTCAAGAATGGCGATATTGTTTTTCAGATCCTCGATAATCAGCTGTGTTGTATAAAGCTGCGCTTCGGTTTGCTTGACGCCGACTTCGTTCACATTTCCGGCATCCTTGAGCGCTTTGATCGTTTCGATGCTTTGTGTCCTGTTGTCTAAAGTGGAATTGGCCACCTTAAGCTGCGCATCCAAAGCCATCAATTGATAATAGGCCGATGCGATACTTGCGATAACCTGTGTCCGGATTGCCTGCGTTGCCGCGACAGATTGGATATAGGCCGCATTTGTTGCGCGTTTGTTGCTTCGGATTTTTCCCCAGATATCGGCTTCCCATGAAAGCGTTCCGGTCAATTGGTACTGATCGGTGCTTCTGTCGGACAAAAGCGCCCCAAACTGGCTGTTTTTGGACAATTCCTGGTGCGTCCAGTCGGCGCCTGCACTCAAAGTCGGGAAATAACCCGCTTTTCCCTGTTTCATCGTCGCTTCTGCGGCAGCGATATTCTGCAGCGCGATGCGTACGTCAAAATTGTTCTGCAGTCCTTTTTTGATATGTTCCTGCAAAACCGGATCGGTAAACAGTTTGTCCCACGAAAGGCTCGCAAGCGAAACGCTGTCTTTGAGTTCCTGTTCGGTGCGGAACAATTTATCGGTATTGACTTGCGGTTTCTGGTAATTCTTTGCTGTAAAGCACGATTGCATCACGACCGAAACGGCGACCAATACGAGAATTTTATAGTGTTTTGTGATTTTCATGTGGCTGTGATTTAAGATTGGACTTCGTCGTTATCGTGTTCATCGTAGAATTTTCCCGAAACGCGTTCCTGCAATCCCTGGAAAACTACGAACAATACCGGGATTACAAATACGCCGAATACCGTTCCGATAAACATTCCGCCCACGGCACCCATTCCGATCGAACGGTTTCCGACAGCTCCGATTCCGCTTGCAAAAGCCAACGGCATTAATCCGAGGATAAAGGCGAAGGACGTCATCAGGATCGGACGCAGACGCGCATGCGCTCCGTCGACAGCCGATTTGAATAACGACATGCCTTCTCTCCTTCGCTGGAGTGCAAACTCGACGATCAGGATCGCATTCTTCGCAAGCAATCCGATGAGCATGATCAGGGCGACCTGGAAATAGATGTTATTTTCGAGTCCGGCCAGGTTTACAAACCCGATCGCGCCTGCAATTCCGACAGGAAGTGAAAGGATTACCGATAACGGAACCAGGTAGCTTTCATATTGTGCGCTCAAAAGGAAATAAACGAAAATCAAACTCAGCAGGAATACGCCGATGGCCTGGCTTCCCGCATTGATTTCCTCGCGTGACATTCCGGAAAACTCATAACCGTAAGATTTCGGCAAATGCTGTGCTGCAGTTTCCTGGATTGCCCTGATGGCGTCGCCCGAACTGTAGCCCGGTTTCGCCTTCCCGTTGATATTTACCGATTTGAGCATGTTGAAACGGCTCACCGCTTCCGGACCGTAAACACGTTTGATGTCGACAAACTGGCTGATGGAAACCATTTCGCCACTGGCATTCTTGATCGAAATCGTATTGAGCGATTCCGGTGTGGCACGCGCTTCGGCTTTTGCCTGAACCATGACGCGGTATTGTTTCCCGAACCGGTTGAAATCGGTCGTATACAATCCGCCGTAATAGCCTTGCAGCGTGTTAAAAATATCGCTGACGGAGATTCCGGCATTTTTCGCCCTTTCCACATTAATATCCAATTGGTATTGCGGGAAAGTCGGGTTGAAATTGGTCATCGCATATTGGATTTCCGGACGCTTGTTGAGCGCCCCTAGGAATTCGCCGGTAACCTGGCTTACTTTCAGCCAGCTGTCGTCACCTTTGTCCTGCAACTTGAATTCGAAACCGTCTGCGGTTCCAAATCCCTGTACGCTCGGCGGTGTAAAGAACAGCATTTTGGCATCCTTGAAGCCGGCGGTCCTTCCGAAAAGTTCACCCACGACGGCATCTACCGATTCGTTGGCTTCTTTCCTGTATTTCCAGTCTTTAAGCTTGATTACGGAGAATGCATACGAACCACCGTTTACGCCATTCAATAAACTGAAACCGACGATGTTCATACGCGCTTCAATAATCGGCATACTTGCAAGGATTTTATCTAAAGAATCGACCGCTTTCTTGGTCTGTTCCAATGTCGTTCCCGGAGGCATCGTTAAATCGGACATGATGATTCCACGGTCTTCGTTCGGGATAAACCCGGCAGGCGTTGAACGGAAAAGCAATACTGCGATTCCGACAAAAACGATTAAGGCGACCAGCGTAATCCATTTCTTTTGGATCAGCAATCCCAAAGAGTGTTTGTATTTGTTGTTCATCGAATCGAACGCCGTGTTGAATGACGTAAAGAAACGCTGTTTCAATCCTTTTTTGTGGTCTTCGGTTGGATCGTGCGGTTTGAGGAACAGCGCACAAAGCGCCGGGCTCAACGTTAACGCGTTTACCGCCGAAATCAAAATCGCAATCGCCAATGTAATGGCAAACTGTTGGTAAAATACACCTGATGGTCCTTTGAGGAACGACACCGGGATAAATACCGCAGCCATAACCAGCGTGATTGAAATGATCGCACCCGTGATGTCTTTCATCGCAGATTCTGTCGCTTTTTTAGCGGATTTGGCGCCCTTATCGAGCTTGGCGTGGACGGCCTCGACGACGACAATCGCATCATCGACGACAATACCGATGGCAAGGATCATCGCGAAAAGCGTGAGCATATTGATTGAGAATCCGAAAAGCTGCAGGAAGAAGAACGTACCGATAATCGCCACCGGAACCGCAATGGCCGGAATTAAAGTCGATCGCAAATCCTGTAAAAAGAGAAACACAACGATAAATACGAGTATAAAAGCCTCAATCAAAGTTCCCACTACTTTTTCAATCGACGCATCGAGGAAAGTTTTGGTATTGAACGGGATGATGTAATCGACCCCTTTCGGGAAAGTCAGTTTTGCATCGGCAAGGATTGTCATGATTTCGGAAACAATATCCTGTGCATTCGAACCCGCAGTCTGGAAAATCCCGACCACGACGCCGTCTTTTCCCATCGCGATGTTTTTGGTTCCGTAATTGAATCCGCCCAATTCTACCGTAGCGACATCTTTTAGGCGAAGGAAATTCCCATTGCCCAAAGCTTTGATGATGATATTTTCATATTCGGAAGTCTGTGTCAGACGCCCTTTGTATTTGATGGCATATTCGTAAACCCCTTTGGCATTTTCCCCGAATTTTCCCGGAGCCGCTTCGAGATTCTGGTCGCGCAAAGCATCCTGAACATCGGAAGGGACGATTTTATAAGCCGCCATTTTGGCCGGATCGATCCAGATGCGCATCGAGTAATCGCGCGCTCCGAAAACATTCACCTGCCCGACGCCTTTTACACGTTGCAGTTTTGGCACCAGGTTGATTTTGGCGTAATTCTGCATGAACGTCTCGTCGTAATTCTTATTGCTCGAATACAACGCAAAGAACATTAGTGCGCTCGTCTGGCTTTTTAAAGTTGTAACCCCGGTCTGGACGACGGCTTGCGGCAATTTGCTCGTGGCGCGTGACACCCGGTTTTGGATGTTTACCGCCGCAATATCCGGATTGACACCGAGTTCGAAGAAAACGCTGATTTTTGCGGTTCCGTCGTTTGCAGCCGTTGATGTCATGTAGGTCATTCCTTCCACACCGTTGATTTCCTCCTCAAGCGGAATGACGACACTATTTAAAACCGTTTCCGCGTTCGCTCCGGTATAAGTGGCGTTCACTTGTACCGTTGGCGGTGCGATTTCCGGGTATTGCTGGATTGGTAAAGACGTCAATCCCAATATCCCCAAAATCACGATTAGGATAGAGATTACGGTAGAAAGTACCGGTCTTTTTATAAACATTTTTATCATGGCTTCGACTTATTTTTTTGTTGGTGTTGCGGTTGATGTGGAATCTGCTGCTGGTGCTGTTGCCTCAGCGGTTTTTTCCTGAGGGACGATTTGTGTGCCGTCCTGTAGTTTTGAGGCGCCTTCGATTACGACGAGTTCGCCGACTTCAAGCCCTTTGGTGACGATGAAATTGAGTTCGGAGGTCCCGCTGGTTTCAATAATCCTGTTCTGTACTTTATTGTCTGGTCCGACAACATAAACGATTTGTTTGCCCTGCATTTCAAAAACGGCGTTCTGAGGTACCAGCGTTACATTTTTCTGTTGGATTGGAATTCGGATAGTTCCGGTGCTTCCGTTTCTTAAAAGCCCTTGCGGATTGGTGAAGACGGCGCGGAATTCTGTGCTTCCGGTTTCCGCGTTCATCATTCCGTTGATGGTTTCGATTTTCCCTTTTTGGCTGTAAACCGAATTGTCTACGAGGATTAATTCAACCTGCGGAACGGTTTTGAGCTTTTCAGCTGTCGTCGCACCATTGAACGTTTTATTAAAGTTGAGCAGTTCCTTTTCATTTAAGGTAAAATAGGCCCGCATGTTCCTTGTGTCGGAAACGGTGGTCAGTGGCTGTTCTGAAGTGGCGTTAACCAGACTTCCTTCTTTAAAAGGAATACTTCCTACGATGCCATCAACCGGGCTTTTGATCGTTCCGAAACCGATGGTCGCATTGATGCTGTTGTAGGCACTTTTGGCCTGTGCCAGTTTTGCTTTGGCAGTCTCAAGGACAACATTGCTTATAATTTTGCGATCAACAAGCGGGACCAATCGGTCCACTTCCACCTGTGCGGCCTGAACCGCAGCTTTATATCCGCTGGCATCCTGATTTTGCGTGTCGGTTTCGAGTTTGAAAAGCAATTGCCCTTTTTTGACAATCTGGCCTTCATCGACATAAATTTTCTGGATGAATCCGTTTACTTTCGGGCGGATTTCAACATTTTGCTGCCCTTCGAGATTGGCGGCATAGGTCTGGTAAATTACGGCATCCTGGTTGACCACTTTTTGAACAGGGAAAGGCATCGGTCCGGTTGGCGGCGGTGCCTGTTCCTGTTTTTTTCCGCAGGAAGCTAAAACAAGAACGAGTATTAAAGTGCTTAAAATAGATGATTTTCTCATTGTGTATAAATTGGATTGATTGTGTTTATGATTTCTTTTTTTCGATTTCCTTGAATTTGTCTATAGTGCGTAAGAGAAGCGATTCGATTTCAATTACATGCTGTTTATAGGCCTTTGCATTTTCAAGGCTGAATTGCTCTTCGGGACACGAAATGGTTTTTTCGCGGTAGGCAAGCATTTTGTCGATGAGTTCTTTTTCGAATTCCAGTATGCGCAGGTAATTGGTGAGCCTTTCGCTGAACGGTGCCGCCCTGAAATATTTCTTACGATCGCCTGAAACCTTATAGAAGTTGATTTTACCGAGTTTGAGCAACAGGTTTAAATTGGTAGAAACAGAACTTTTGCTGGCATCCATCCGCTCTATAATTTCCTCGAATGTCATTCCGTTGCGACAGGCATCAAGAATGAGCGTGCCGAGAATCCGCGAAGCCAATGGCGGTAAATTATATAGTGTTTCGAAATGGATTCCGAACATCTCTATCAATTCCGACTTCTCTTTTAGAATATCCATAACTGACAATTTTACGCAAAGATAAAGTTAGTTCGGTTATAGCCGAACCAAGCGAACTTAAAGTTTTGTTAATTTCACTTAATCGATTTCATACAATAGAAAAAGCCGGCGATGAAGCCGGCTTTATTAGTAAAATGATGCGTGTTATTTTTTCTCTTCCTCGATCGTGACCGTCATGGTGCCGCTGTTCTGGTTGTCGGCAATTTCCATAAAGGCCTTTCTCGTGAGGTCAATTTCGCGGCCTCTTGAAAACGGCCCCCTGTCCTGGACTTCAACGATTACGGATTTGCCGCTTTTTTCGTTGGTGATCCTTAGCTTTGTTCCGAATGGGAATTTCCGGTGCGCGGCGGTGTAATTCTTATTGCTGAATTTTATTCCGCTTGCAGTGCGTCTTCCATTGAATTTATCGTGGTAATAAGAAGCGTGAACTGATTTCTTATAAGGCTTGAATTTTAGGGAAAGATTGGTGAGCGTATCTACAATCGCCGGTTCAGATTTTACGCTAAGGTTTTTTAAGGTATCCTGACGCTGCGGCTGAATCAGATTTTTTTCCGGGGACTGTTTGATTTGCGAAAAGCCATTGAAACAGATAGCCATTGCAAATAACAGAAACAAGATCTTTTTGTATTTCATAATCTGTGTTTTGGTTCGGGGCGCAGTTTTACAAATACTGTTCCTAAAAATGAAAAAGCCTTTGTTTTTAGGCCTTCTGAATAATTACATCCAGTGACTCCAAGGTATCCTGCTCAATAACAGGAGTAAGCCGATGGCGTAAAAAATTAAAATCATTTTGAATTTTGCTGCTGAAGTAGCGGCGCTTTTATGTTTCGACCATCCGATCGTAATCAGGATAATTGCAAGAATATTGGTTATCGGATGCTCGATGACGGTCAGCCGCAATTCGGCAGTTTTCATGACCATGCCCATTCCAAGTTCGCCAATTTTCGAATAGCCCAACGGAGAAACGAAATACAACAGCAATCCGGCCAATAACTGGATGTGTGAAAATACCAATCCGAACAACGCAATTTTACGGTCTTTCCCCGTGAATTCTTTTTTACCGGAAAAGCCCATTAGAGAATTGACGACAGCGATTACGATAAATATAAGGGCGAGATAAGCCCATCCGGAATGGAACTTTAGGATGAAATTATACATGTTTATTGGTTTTATTCTAACAAATATAACGAAAAAACCTCAAAATATTTTGAGGCTTCGTCTAAATAGAATTATTAAAAATTACTTGTTTTTGAGGAAATGTGACAATAGGAAATTGGTCGAACTGTCATGTTGGCTCAATTCTTTCGAATTGATTTCGGTCAGGATCGAGTTGGCCAATTGCTTGCCCAGTTCCACGCCCCATTGGTCATAACTGAAAATATTCCAGATGATTCCCTGCACAAAAATCTTATGCTCATATAAGGCTACCAAAGCACCCAAAGTTTCAGGCGTGAGCTTTTGGATCAGCAGCGTATTGGTTGGCTTATTACCTGTAAAGACCTTAAAAGACATCAAAAACTCGGCTTGTCCGGTGGAGAAATCCTGTTTGGTGAATTCCGCCTGAACCTGCGCTTCGGTTTTCCCATTGAGCAGTGCTTCCGTCTGCGCAAAAAAGTTCGACATCAGTTTGTCATGGTGGCTGAAATCACCATAAAGTGGTTTGACAAACCCGATAAAATCGGTCGGGATTAGTTTTGTTCCCTGGTGGATCAGCTGGAAGAAAGCGTGTTGGGAATTGGTTCCCGGTTCGCCCCAGATAATCGTCCCGGTTTGGTAATTCACCGGATTCCCGTCGCGGCCGACGCTTTTCCCATTGCTTTCCATAATACCCTGTTGCAGATAAGGCGCGAGTTTTTGGAGGTATTGCGTGTACGGAATCAGCGCTTCGCTTTCGGCTCCGAAAAAATTATTGTACCAGATGCTGAGTAAGGCCAGTATCACCGGAATATTTTTATCAAAATCGGCAGTCCTGAAATGCTCGTCCATTTTGTGGGCGCCTTTCAGCATTTTGTCGAAATTATCAAATCCTACGGCAAGACAGATGGAAAGGCCAACGGCGCTCCATAAAGAAAAACGGCCGCCAACCCAATCCCACATCGGAAAAACGTTATTGGCGTCGATACCGAATTCGGTTACTTTTTTAATGTTGGTCGAAACTGCTACGAAATGCTTCGCCACGTCTTCCTGTCTGGCCGATTTCAAGAACCAGGCGCGGATCGTTTCGGCGTTACTGAGTGTTTCCTGTGTCGTAAATGTTTTGGAAGCGACCACAAAAAGCGTCGTTTCCGGATCCAATTTTTTGATGACCTCGTTTACATGGTCGCCATCGACGTTGGAAACGAAATGTACATTAAGGTGATTTTTGTAGAATTGCAAGGCCTCAACCACCATTACCGGACCCAAATCTGATCCTCCGATTCCGATATTGACCACATCGGTGAAGGATTTCCCGGTGAAGCCTTTTCGCTGGCCGTTGATGATTTCGGAAGTGAAGGCTTTGATGTCGTTTTTGACCTTATAGATTTCGGGTATCACATTTTTCCCATCTACGGTGATGTTTGCCGATTCCGGGTCGCGTAAAGCGGTGTGCAGCACCGCGCGGTTTTCGGTTTCGTTGATCGCTTCGCCTGCGAAATATTGTGCGATTGCTGTTTTCAGATCGGTTTCTTTGGCGAGTTCCAGAAGCAGATCGATGGTTTCCCGGGTGATGATATTTTTGGAATAGTCGACCAGGAAGTCGTTCCATTGCAGGTGGAATTTTTGTGCGCGCTGTGCATCTTCACGAAAGAGGTCTTTCATGTGCACGTTTTTCATTTTATCGTAATGCTGCTGCAGTTTTGTCCAGGCGGCGGTCGTAGTCGGATTTGTATTTGGTAAGACCATGATTCGTTAATTTGTTAATCTGGTAATTTGTGTTTTTGAATGTGCAAATTTAACAATAATGTTGTTATGAAACGGTTAAGCTTAGCCCCGATAGCAGTGGAAATCCTTTATTTGGATTTTCCTTCCGCTGCGCTACAGTAAAATCCAAATAAAGATTGAAACGTATAGCGGGAAATAGCTCCTAATTCTTAAACTTCAAACCGGCAATGCTGTCGAGTTCGCGTTTGAGCGGTTCCATTTGCGCGTTAAATCTTGGTAGGTTCCTTTTATCCATCGGTTCGGCGTTCGGAAGCTTGAGCTTGAGCGCATCGACCTGGACGCCGTTTTTCCAAAAGCGGTAGCAAACGTGTGGTCCGGTTGCGAGGCCCGTAGAACCAACCCTTCCGATAATATCACCCTGCGTGACGCGCTGGCCGCGGCGGACCAGGATTTTGGACATGTGCAGGTATTGCGTGGAATAGACGCGGTCGTGTTTGACTTTGACGAAATTCCCGTTTCCGGCGGTAAATCCGGTCTGTTCGACAACGCCCGAAGCCGTCGTCATGATTGGCGTTCCGGTTGGCGCGGCATAGTCGGTGCCTTTGTGCGCTTTCCAGATTTGCTGCACGGGATGGAAACGGTGTTGCGTGTAATGCGAGGTAATGTTGACGTATTTGAGCGGCGCCTTGAGGAAGAAATTCTTGAGTGCTTTTCCCTCTTCGTCGAAATAGGCGAGTTTTCCCGAACCTTCGTTTTGCTCAAATGGGAATGCGTAAATTTTCTTGCCTTTGTATTCGAAAAAGGCTGCCTTGAGGCTATCGACGCCGTCGTAAATGGTATCGTCGATGTATCTTTCGGTGAATGTGATTCCGAATTTGTCGCCTTTCTTAAGCTTGAAGAAATCGATAGACCAGGCGTAGACTTTTGTGATTTGCGAGACCAATGCGATATCGACTTTTTCTTTTTCGAGCGCTTCAGATAAGGAGCCGTCGAGGCTCCCGGCGATGGTTCTTTCTTTTACAAGAATAGGCCGAACCTTTTTATGGACGGAAATCGAATCCCTCAGGTCGACCACATAATAGCTTTGGCGGTCGGGCTGGTAAATGAATGCCTGGAGTTTTTTGTAACGCCCTTTGGAACGCAGCATGGTGAATGGATTTCCGGTGCGGATGCTCCGGACGTCAAAACTGTCCTTAATTTTTTGGACGATATCGTAAACGCGGAATGTGTCGAGGTTCTGGCTTTCCATGATGCTGCCGAAAGTATCGCCGTTGCGGATGGTGTCGTGAATTACGTTAAAATCATTAAACTTAAACCCGAATTCTTCAACGATGGGTTCAGGCTTTACGACTTCGGCTTCGATTTCATTTCCGGGTTTATCGGTACAGGAAAACAAAGCGGATATAACGATAAGGGTCAGTAGTACTTTTTTCAAAGTGAAGGTTTTGGCAATTAACTATTTTTCTTCTCCCCAGTTTTTGAGTTCTTCGGCGCTCCACAATTCAGGGAAAAATATCCTTCTTTGGTATTTTGGATGCATGTATTTTTTCCAGTCGGAACCGCCGGTCGCTTCTGCAATTCCCTGCCCGCTGTCGATGTATTTTCTTGCGGCATTGAGATGGCCCATGACCCAGGTGATGTTAACGGTATGGTCGTAATGGCGCATCGCGGCAATGAGTTCGGGGTTTTGCTGGTCGGCTTCAGGCAACTGCTTGAATTTGCGCCAGAGATTAATGGTGTTGTATTCTTCCATATGACGCAGGAAGGAAGCCTTGTATTTGCG
>DATHGE010000230.1:0-4653 GCA_035317805.1 Flavobacterium sp.
TGGGTTCAGATCGGCAAATTCGGGCACGTCGAGATTGAGGTTTTTGTGATCGAAAGCGACTTCCACCTCATCACAGATCAATCCGCTGAGTTCCTTGATATCGATGACATAGCCTGTTTCCGGGTCGATTTCGCCCGTAACGCTTACGGTCAGCTCATAATTGTGCCCGTGGAAATTGGCGTTGTTGCATTTGCCGAAAACGGCGTCGTTCTTTTCAAAAGACCAGTCTTTGCGGTACAAACGGTGCGCGGCGTTGAAATGGGCTTTCCTGCTTACGGTGACTTTCATATAAAATGATTTACGATTTGGGATTTACGAATTTTGGCACGCGTAAATCGTAATTCTTCCTTCTTAAATAGCATGGTCTTCTAAAAAATGATAAAATTCGTCGAAAATGATGCGGAACCAAACCGTGTAGCTTTCGGGATTTTGCAGCATGTCCTGCCTCACTTCCTCGATGGCCATCCATTTCCAGTTTTCCACTTCTTCGGTATTGATTTCGGGCGCTCCGTTGTAATAGCCGATCATGACGTGGTCGAATTCATGTTCGGTCAAACCGTTGTCGAATGGCGCCTTGTAGATGAAATGGAAAAGTTCCCGGAGCGGCGTTACAAATCCCATTTCCTCAAACAGCCTGCGCTTTCCGGCTTCGGTATTCGTTTCCCCGTCGCGCTGGTGGCTGCAGCAGGTATTGGTCCACAATAAAGGCGAATGGTATTTCTGGTGCGCGCGCTGCTGCAGCATGATCTGGTTTTGGTCATTGAGGATAAAGACCGAAAACGCCCGGTGTAAAATGGCTTTCTGGTGGGCTTCGAGTTTTGGCATCAGCCCGATTTGCTGGTCCTGTTCGTTTACAAGGATAACGTTTTCTTCTTTCATAACGGTTTAAAGCTTGTCAAAAATACGAAAAAAGATGGCAATATTTATGGGCTTTAACGCCGCGTAAAGAATTGTTTGGCTTCAATTTTCCGGGGCATCAAAAGTTAATATTCCATTCTATTAAAATAGTGTTAAAAAAATTATACTTTTGCAGGCTCTTATTGGGAAGCGCAGTCCTTAAATGCTGACGTACCAGTAAAATAGATTAAACAGAATCGTATGCTTTTTAATTCCATCGCGTTCGCCATATTCCTGCCGGTCATTTTCGTGCTCTACTGGTTTGTGGCCAACAAGCATCTCAAACTACAAAACCTGCTGCTGCTGGCGGCCAGTTATTTCTTTTATGCCTGTTGGGATTACCGTTTCCTGTTCCTGTTGGTTTTCTCCACGCTGCTCGACTACGCCACCGGAATCCAGATGCACGAGGCGAAAAGCGAGCGCATGAAAAAATTCTGGTTCTGGCTCAGCATTTCGGTCAACCTTGGTTTTCTTGGCGTATTCAAATATTATAATTTTTTTATCGAATCTTTTGCCGACGGGCTTTCGTTGCTTGGCGTACACAGCCATTTCTGGACGCTGCAGGTAATTCTGCCCGTCGGGATTTCGTTCTATACTTTCCACGGGCTGTCGTATGTGATCGACATCTACAAAGGCCGCATCAAACCCGAGAAGAACTTTATCGATTATTCGGTTTTCGTAAGCTTCTTTCCCCTATTGGTTGCCGGGCCGATTGAGCGTGCCACGCACCTTTTGCCACAGATACAGGCCAAACGCGTTTTCAATTCGGAGCACGCGGTCGACGGATTGCGCCAGATCCTTTGGGGGCTTTTCAAGAAACTGGTGATCGCCGACAATTGCGCCGAATATGCCAATATGGTTTTCAACAATTCGGGCGATTATTCGGGAAGTACGCACATTGTCGGTATTTTGTTTTTTACATTTCAGATTTACGGGGATTTTTCGGGTTATTCGGATATTGCGCTCGGAACGGCGAGGCTTTTCGGGATCGATTTGTTGCGCAATTTTGCCTTCCCGTTTTTCTCGCGTGACATATCAGAATACTGGCGCCGCTGGCACATCTCGCTTTCGTCGTGGTTTAAAGATTATCTGTATATTCCGCTTGGCGGAAGCAAGGGCGGCACATTGATGAAGATACGCAACACGTTTATCATCTTTCTCGTCAGCGGTTTCTGGCATGGCGCAGCGTGGACATATATCTTTTGGGGATTCCTGAATGCCCTTTTTATGCTGCCATCATTGCTTTCCAAAAAGAAAGTGAGTCATCTCGATATTGTCGCACAGGGCAGGATTTTCGCAACGCCAAAGGAAATATTACAGATCCTGACCACTTTCGGGCTGACGGTTTTCATGTTTATTTTCTTCCGTGCCAACGACATGACGCATGCCTTTGGTTACCTTTCGGAAATTTTCTCGATGTCGACCTTCACCAAACCGCAGTTTATCCGCAATGAAGTGGTCTGGATGCTTGTGGCATTTATAGTTATCGAATGGATGGGAAGGGAAAATCATTATGCCATTGAAAAAACGGGGATTCGTTGGCCAAAACCTTTCCGCCTTGCTTTCTATTACCTGATTTTACTCGTCATCTTTTTGTTTGCAGGATCGAGCCAGCAATTCATCTATTTCCAGTTTTAAGCCATGAGAAAGTTCCTGATTCAATTTGCGCTGTTTTTTTTACCATTCGTACTGCTGGCTTATGGCGCCGACGTTTTCATTTCTTCAAACCTCAGGAAATCGAATGGTTTTGTTAAAGGCGAAATGAGCGTCTGGAATGATCTGTATGAAAATAAGGTCAATTCCAAAATCATTATCATGGGCAGCTCGCGTGCCTGGGTGCATGTCGATGCGAAAATGATCGGCGACAGCCTGCACACTTCGGCCTACAATCTCGGCATCGATGGCCATGATTTCTGGATGCAGGATTACCGTTTCAGGCTGGCGATGAAACAGCCGGTGAAACCAAAGGTAATTATCCAATCGATTGACATTTTTACATTGGCCAAACGGAAAGACCTTTTCTATTCGGAACAATTCTTACCCTATATGCTGGGCAATACCGAACTTAAAAAAGTGACTGACCATTTCATAGGATTTGAGCAATACGACAACAGCATCCCGATGATCCGCTATTACGGAAAAGGCAAAGCCGTTGTGGAAGCGTTGAAAATGTTTTTCGGGGCGAAAAACGAACCCAAGAGAATCCGGGGTTACCAAGGCCAGGAAGAACCCTGGACCAACGATCTCGAAATTGCAAAAAACAAGATGAAATCTTTTACCGCAAAGCTTGATCCGGAGACCATCATACTTTTTGAAAACTATCTGCGGGAATGTAAAAGACAGCATATCCAGATGGTTTTTGTCTATAGCCCGGAATTCATCGAAGGCCAGGAATTTATAGGCAACAGGAAAGAAATGATCGGGCTTTATAATTTTTACAGCAAAAAATACAACATTCCGTTTTTCGATTATTCGGCAGACCCGATTTCGTATCAGAAAAAATATTTCTACAATGCTTTGCATATGAATAAGGCCGGCTCCGAATTGTTTACCGCCGAATTCATCCAGGACCTGAAAGGCCTGCACCTGCAATACTAATAAACTTTTGTTAATTCACACGCTTTTGTAAACTAGCCGACACTTTGTAACGTATTATCATCAGAACTTTGTATGATCAAAAACAAATCTTATGAGAAATATTTTCAACCTGATTTTGGTTTCGCTGCTTTCGATGTCCGCATTCACAGCCTGCAGCCAAAATTCAAAAACAACCGCAAAGATGTCAAAAGAAATCAAACCAAAAAATCCGTACTATTCCAGAACCGATACTAAGAAACTAACCCTTTCGGATGCCGAATGGAAAAAGGTATTGCCCGAAGACCTGTACGAAGTTTCCCGAAATGCCGATACCGAACGTCCCTTTACCGGAAAATTCTGGAACGCCGATGTAAAAGGAACATATTATTGCGCAGCCTGTGGAAACAAGCTCTTTAAATCGGGTGCCAAATTTGCCAGCAGCTGCGGGTGGCCAAGTTTTTTCGAACAGGACAATAAGAACAGTACGGTTTACAAAACCGATAATTCCCTCGGCGTAGAAAGAACCGAAGTGCTTTGCGGAAGATGCGGCGGGCATTTGGGCCATATTTTCGACGACGGGCCAAAACCGACCGGAAAAAGGTATTGCATGAATTCGATTGCGCTTGATTTTGAACCAGATCACAAATAAAAATATGAAAAAGTACCTGTTGATTTGCCTGATAACAACTGTCGGGATGTTTGCACAGAAACCGGCCAAAACCCCAAACGCCAACCTCGAAACGATTACACTTGGCGGCGGCTGCTATTGGTGTGTGGAAGCGATTTATGAAAATTTGAACGGCGTTAAGTCGGCGGTGTCCGGATTTTCGGGCGGAACGAAAGTGAATCCGAGTTATGAAGAGGTTTCCAACGGAGATACCGGTTATGCCGAAGTTGTACAGATTACGTACGACAAAACCGTGACGAACCTCGACGAAATCCTAAAGGTTTTTTTTACCGTGCATGACCCGACAACATTAAACCGACAGGGCGCCGATAGCGGCACGCAATACCGTTCGGTGATTTTTTACAAGAATGCACAGGAAAAAGCGACCGCGCAGAGTATCATTGCCGCGCTCAAAAAAGTAAAAGCATATGACAATCCGATTGTGACGAAACTGGAGCCGTTTACCAAATTCTACAAAGCCGAAGATTACCACCAGAATTATTATGCAAATA
>DATHGE010000231.1:0-26579 GCA_035317805.1 Flavobacterium sp.
TCGATATGCCCGAACTCAACGGTATTGAATTCCGCAAAATGGCCAGCCATGTCCCGGTTTGCATTTTCATCACAGCGCATCCCGAACATGCCGTGGAAAGTTTTGAACTCGACACGCTCGATTTTATCGTGAAGCCTTTAAAGCTCGACCGCTTTACACAAACCGTCAACCGCATTTCCGATTATATGGAAATCAAACTCAAGGCGCTTCTTTTCGAGTCGAGCATCGGCGGCGACACCATTTACATCAAGGAAGGCCATGAGCAGACTAAGGTAAAGCTCCATGATATTCTTTATCTTGAAGCCTTGAAAGATTACACCAAAATCGTCACTCCGCAAAAAAGACATTGTGTCTTATCCACGCTGGGTACATTATTGAAAGAAGCGCATTTCAGTTCTTTCATCCGAGTTCACAGGAGTTATGCGGTCCAAAAGCAATTTGTGCAGAAAATACTGCCGAATGAAGTACAGCTCAACAATGATGTGTTGATTCCTGTAGGAAGAAGTTATAAAGACAGCCTGAAATTTTTATATTAACCAATCTGCCTGCTATTGGAAAAAGACAAAAAACCTAAAAAACCGGCCGGAATATGGCTGCTGTGCGTCTTGTCTTTTTATTTTTTTCCAGTCTTTTCGACAGCCCAAAAACAACCCGATCTTTCCAAATACAAAACGAAAGACCAAAAATTATCGGCATGGGCGCGCTATTGCGACGAATTTTTATTTGTAGAAGACCATAAATCTTTGATGCCAGCCGCTAGAAAAGGACTTGCGATGACACCTAAAAACTATTATTGGCATCAGTCATTGTTTAACTTTTATGTCGGTATTTCATTTGATTTTATCAAGCAAAACGACAGCGTGGTTCACTATCTGGAACAATCGCTCAAATATTCCCGGCTCAACCGCCTTTACCTTAAAGAGCGGCGCACCGAAGAAACCCTGATGCAGTTGCTGCTTGCCTATTCCACTCCCGGAAAAGTGCATAAAAAGGAGCAAATCCTGTCCGAGCTCCTGAAAAGAGCCGATACGGTAAAAGATTCCCGACGGAAGGGCAATCTCGACAGCAGCATTTCCGTCTATTACATCAATCTTGGCGAATATGAAAAAGGCATGCATTACCGCCTGGGAGACATCAAGGCAATAAGGAGTTATCTCGACAAGGGAGACCACAACGACTCCATCAATTTTGGGGTGGCGCTTGTAAACGTGGGTGAACTGTATCTTCAGATGAAAAATCCCCAAAAGGCATCGGAATACCTTAAGGAAAGCCAGGGTTTTATCCTCGATTATCCCGAAGGCATTGCCACTACTTATAAAGACCTGATTGATACGTCATTGATGCAAAAAAAACCCGACGAAGCACTTAAAAATTATAAAAAGCTCGCCGCTTTTCTGACAACGGAAGTGAGCACTTACTGTCACTCGGTCGCCATCGATGCCAACCTGGCTTTTGCCGATTATTACCTGAAGGAAAAAAACATTGCGCAGGCCTTACAGTATACAGATCGTTCGCAAAAACTTGTGCCAAAATATGGCTACAATTTCCAGATCGCGCAAGTCAACCAAATGTTTGGTAAGATTTACCTCGAACAAAAAAAATACGATAAGGCACTGGAATATCTGGAAAAAGCAGAACCGGTAATCAAAGAAGACTCGCCGTTGAATTACAGCCTGTTGCAAAAATCACTTGCAGAAACCTATGCTGCCCTGGGCAACTGGCAACTGGCTTACCGGCATTTTAATACCTATTCGGAATTGCAGGACAACTTGCTGACCGAAAAGGCCAAAAGCAATCTCGCCAAAATGGAAGCGCAATACCAGAACAAGAAAAAACAAGGCGAAATTAATATGCTTTCGGCAGAAAATAAAATTAAAAACCTGTCGATAGAAAATGCCAACCGGCAGCGGGTATTTTTCATCATCGGATTGGGGTTGCTGGTCATTATTGGAGGGTTGATTTTCCGGCAAAGCCAAAACAGGAAGAAAACCAATGGAAAACTCCAGCTTCTGAATGGCAAACTCGACAATGCCAACCAGACGAAAGCCAAACTATTCAGCATCATCAGCCACGATCTGCGCAGCCCGATAAGCCACATCTACCAGTTTCTCGATTTGCAGAAAACGGAGCCCGAATTGTTTAGCGAAGCCGATAAGATCCGGCATAATAATCGCATCAGCAAAGCGGCAAATACGGTCCTGGAAACGATGGAAGACCTGCTTATCTGGTCAAAATCACAAATGCAGCAGTTCAGTGTTTCGAAGGAAAAGATCAATATTTTACAAGCCGTCGAAAACATTGCCGAACTGATGCAGACACAGACAGAGCAAAGGAATATCCATCTTGAAATTGCCATTCCCAAAGACCTGAGCATTATTTCCGACCGCAACATCCTGACGATAATGCTGCGTAACATTTTACAGAATGCACTCAAATTTTCTCCTGAAAACGACACGGTTTCCATCAAAGCAACCCAATCCGACGGAAAGATTACGCTGTCAATCTCCGATAACGGAAAAGGGATCCCGCCCGTGCAGAAAGATGCTTTTAATTCTGACGCGATTAATGTCGACAGCGGGAAATCGGGCCTCGGACTTACACTCGTAAAAGAAATGGCCGAGCTTATAGGCGCGACCGTTCGGATTGCTGAAGAAGATTCACAGGGTACGGAATTTTTGGTATCCATTCCAAACGGCGCATGATTTTAAGATAAAAAAGATGTAATTTTAGCAATAGCATTTCCTTTTCCATGAAAAAACTTCTACTTCTTTTAGTACTGCTATTGCCACTGTTTTCCTTTTCCCAAAAGGAAGGCCAGGAGTTGATCGATTCGCTGATGACGGAACTTCCCAAAATGAGGGAAGACACCACAAAAGTAAATGCGTTCAATGATTTGTGCCAGTCTTATCAATATATCGACCCGATCGCCGGAATCAAATATGGGCAGCAGGGCTTGGATCTGGCCAGAAAAATCAAATGGAACGACGGCATTGCGATGGCATACCGGAATATCGGCATCAACTATTCGATCGATTCCGATTTTAACAAGGCACTCGAATTTTACCGGAAAGCGCTTAAATCCACCAACAATAAAAAAATCACAAGCAAAATCCTCCGAAGTGCCGGGCTTGTCTATACCTATCAGAACAATTACACCAAGGCGCTCGATTATGATATGCAGGCTTTGAAGCTGAGTGAGGAAGTCAGGGACAAGAAAGGCGTTGCGGCAGTTTTATCGAACATCGGGATTATTTATTTCGATTTGGCTGATTATCCGAAAGCCATTTTCTATTATGAAAAAGCGCGGAAGATCAATGAGGAAATGAACAATCTCGGCTATCTCTCCAACAATCTGGGGAATCTGGGAAATTGCTATTCGGCATTGGCCCAAAATAAAAAAGCGATCCAATATTATTTCCACGCGATTAAAATCAATGACGATCTTGGCGATATCGGAAACAAGGCCATTAATCTTGGTGCCATAGCAAATTCATATTGGAAGATTTACGATTACGACAACGCCTTAAAATATGCAAAGGAATCATTGAAGTTGAGCGAAGAAATCAATGAGGAAAGGAACATTTCGCACAGCATTGGGCTGATTGGCGACATCTATTTCGAAAAATCAATAAAGGCAAAAAGTGAAGCTGAGCGGAAAATACTGCTCGAACAAGCCATAGTCAATTTCAACAAAGTGCTGGCTTTTGAAAAAAACCTGCAAAGCGTTAAAGAAATCGGGGATGCTTACCTGCATTTGTCTAATGCACATGCGATGCTGGGCAATTACAAAAAAGCGACCGGGTTTTATGCCCTGGCGTATGCTTACAAAGATTCGGTTTTCAACGAAGACAATAAGCAATCGATCAAGAATATTGAAGACAAACGCACCATCGAACTCCGGGACAAGCAGATCCAGCTCAACAAGCTTACGCTGCAATCGAAGGAAAAGGAAAAATGGCTGTACATTTTCGGGATCGGATTCCTGCTGATCTCGGCCGGGTTCATTTACAAGCAAAGCCGCAACCGCAAAAAGAACAATGAACAATTGCAGCTTTTAAATTCCGAACTCGATTCTGCCAATAAAGTCAAGGCGCGTTTCTTCAGCATCCTGAACCACGATTTGCGGAGCCCGGTTTCGAGCCTGATCAATTTCCTGCATCTGCAAAAGGAAAGTCCGGAACTGCTCACCGAAGAAAGCCGCCAACGCATGGAGAACAAAACGATTTCGGCGGCAGAAAACCTGCTCGAATCGATGGAAGATATTCTATTATGGAGCAAAGGCCAAATGGAAAATTTCAAGCCGCATCCGGAAAATGTTACGATCCGTTCGGTTTTTGAAGATCTGGACAAACATTTTTCAGGCATTGAGCGGGTAAAAATCAGCTTTGAAAATCCCGGAGACATGGCTTTGTTCACCGATGAGAATTACCTCAAAACCATCCTGAGGAACCTGACCGGAAATGCGATAAAAGCTTTGGAAAAAACAGAAAATGCCACAATAAACTTAAAGGCTTACACGGCCAGTGGCGAACAATATATTTCCATTTCGGATAATGGTCCGGGCGGAACGAAAGAACAATTCCGGGCGCTTTACGACGAGAAAGAAGTCGTTGGAATTAAAACCGGACTCGGCCTGCATCTGATCCGCGACCTTGCCAAAGCGATCAATTGCAAAATTTTAGTTGACCCAAATCCCGATTCGGGAACCACATTCACATTGATATTCCAATAAGATCTAAGTAGCCATAAAACACGAATTACCACAAATTGTTTCGTGCTAATTCGTGCAATTCGTGGCTAAAAAAATTTAAATCCAATAAAAAAGCCCGACTCAAATAAGTCAGGCTTCTTTATATATAGACAATCCGAAGATTACAACAATGCGTCTAATGAATCAGCATAGGTTTGTTTCGGTGCAACGCCAACCTGTCTTCCGACAACTTCGCCGTTTTTGAAAACCAATACGGTCGGGATATTTCTCACGCCATATTTCGCGGCAAATTCCTGGTTTGCATCTACATCAACTTTACCAATTACTGCTTTTCCGGCATATTCTTCCGAAATCTGGTCAATGATCGGCCCTACCATACGACAAGGTCCGCACCATGCTGCCCAAAAATCTACCATTACCGGTTTATCTGATTTCAACACGAGTTCTTCAAAAGTCGCGTCTGTTATTGCTTGTGCCATAATTATGTTCTTTAAGTTTTATAGCACAAAATTAGGCAATTTAAATTGAAATTTTTGTTAACAAAATCAGTTTTGGCTATTCGGGAATTGGCGAATCTGATTTGTCCGTTATTCAGGTTGTCATTGCGAGGAACGAAGCGATCAGGAGCTGTTCCTGCTATCCGCTCTAATCTTTTTATTGCAATCAACATTTGTCGTTAAGAGAAAATTTGTCAAATGCAATAAAAAGTATTTCCGCTGCTATCAGGGCTAGGCAATCTCTCTCACATCAAACCGATTTAATTCAACCTAAAATTAATCTGCAACTTCTCCAATTCCACCAACAACTCATTCGAAATCCGGATTTTGAGTTTCCGGCTCGGCATCGACAATTTGGTGATGATCTTCGTTTCCTCCACTTCGGTCGCGACCTGGATCTCTTCGGTTTCCATATCGGGCATTTCAGAATCCGGGTCTGCAATCACTTCGGCCGGGTTCGGGATCACGGCTTCCATTTCGACCATTTTCTTGATTTTCTCAACTTCCAAAACCTCAAAAGCCACCTGGTGATCGCCTTTGTTGAGTTGGAACAGTTCACTCAGGCGCGTAATTGTTTCCGTCTGCAAATCCTTAATATTGAAATGGATGATGAGTTTTTTCGCAAACGTCGGCAGCACATCCTGCAAATATTGCACGAGCTGGAACTGCAGCCTTGGCTCGCCTTTCTTGCCGGTTTCCTTATCGGCCCAGCCTTCCTTGACGAGTACACGCATAAACGTAAAATTGTTCTGGATCAGGAAATGGCGGAACTTTAAATATTCCTCCCCAAAAATCCTGAACTCATAACTCTCGTCGTAACCTTCGAGCATGAATGATGCCCAGCCCTTGCCGTTCTTCGCGGTGCGATGTTGTACATTCGTAATGATACCGCCGAATGTCAGGTTCTTATTGACGTGCTGTTCGAGGTTTTTGAGCGCCTCGAGCTTCGCGTTGCAGAAATACGCCATCTCAAATTTATAATCGTCGAGCGGATGCCCCGAAATGTAAATCCCGACGACTTCCTTTTCCTTGGCGAGTTTTTCCATCGTGCTCCAGTCTTCGCATGGCGGAACGACCGGTTCGGCAATCTGCACGTCGCTCGCTTCGCCGAAAAGGCTTACCTGCGCCGAATTTTCATTCTCCTGGAATTTCGAGCCATAGCGAATCGCTTTTTCAAGAAACGTAATCCCGTCGCCTTCATCGTGGAAATATTGTGATCTTTTGGTATCGGTAAACGAGTCGAAACCTCCCGCCAATGCCAGGTTTTCAAAGGCTTTTTTATTCGCCGCGCGCAGGTCGATGCGTTTGGCCATATCGAAAATCGATTTGTATTTGGCGTCTTTGCGGTTTTCGACAATGGTCTGTACAGCGCCCATCCCGACGCCTTTTACCGCGCCAATCCCAAAACGGACGGCGTAATTTTCGTTTACCGTAAACTTATAGAACGACTCATTCACATCCGGACCCAAAACCTGCAGACCCATGCGTTTGCATTCTTCCATGAAAAACGAAACCTGTTTGATGTCGCTCATGTTGTTCGAAAGCACCGCCGCCATATATTCGGCCGGATAATTCGCTTTGAGATAGGCCGTCTGGTAAGCGATCCAGGCATAACAGGTCGAGTGGGATTTGTTGAACGCATATTCGGCAAACGCTTCCCAGTCTTTCCAGATTTTCTCGAGTTTGACCGCGTCGTGCCCTTTTTCGACGGCCTGGCCAATAAATTTGGGCTTCATCTTATCGAGGACTTCTTTCTGCTTTTTTCCCATCGCCTTACGCAAAACGTCGGCATCGCCTTTGGAGAAATCGGCGAGTTTCTGCGACAAAAGCATTACCTGTTCCTGGTAAACCGTGATTCCGTAGGTGTCTTTGAGCAATTCTTCGCAGGCATCAAGATCATAAACGATAGGCTCTTCGCCGTTTTTTCGTTTGATGAAACTCGGGATATAAGCGATCGGTCCGGGACGATAGAGCGCGTTCATCGCAATCAGATCCCCGAAAACCGTCGGCTTGAGTTCCTTCATGTATTTCTGCATTCCGGCGCTTTCATATTGGAAAATCCCAACCGTTTCTCCGCGTTGGAAAAGCTCATAGGTTTTTAAATCATCAATTGGAAACGCATCGGGATCGATATCGACTCCTGTTCTGTATTTTACTAATTTGACGGTATCTTTAATCAGGGTCAGGGTTTTGAGTCCCAAAAAGTCCATCTTCAACAACCCGGCGCTTTCCACGACCGAGTTGTCGAATTGCGTCACATACAAATCGGAATCTTTGGCGGTGGCGACGGGGACGAAATTCGTAATATCGCTTGGCGTAATGATCACGCCGCACGCGTGGATTCCGGTATTCCTTAAGTTCCCTTCGAGGATTTGCGCCTGCTGCAGCGTTTCTCCGCCAAGGTCATTCGCATTCGCCAAGGCAATCAGTTCTTTGACCTTATCGAAATCTTCAGGACGCAGCGCCGCTCTCAATTTGGCATCGTCCATCGAGAAAATCTTGGCCAGATTTAAGTTGAACGGGATCAGTTTGGCGATTTTATCGGCTTCGAATAATGGCAAATCCAAAACCCTTGCGGTATCGCGAATTGCCGATTTGGCGGCCATCGTTCCGTAAGTGATAATCTGTGCGACTTGTTTGGAACCATATTTTTGGATGACATAATCCATGACTTTGCTGCGGCCTTCATCGTCAAAATCAATATCGATATCGGGAAGCGACACACGGTCGGGATTGAGAAAACGCTCAAAAAGCAAATTGTACAGCAGCGGATCGATATTCGTAATCCCGAGGCAATAAGCCACAACAGAACCGGCTGCGGATCCACGGCCGGGGCCAACGGAAACACCCATTTTCCGGGCTTCGGCAATGAAATCCTGCACGATAAGGAAATATCCCGGATAACCAGAGTTTTCAATGGTCAGTAATTCAAAATCGATGCGTTCTTTGATCTCGTCCGTAATTTCAGGATAACGCCTTTTGGCGCCCTCATACGTAAGGAAATGCAGGAATTTGTTTTCGCCGCGTTTCCCGGAATCGGCGATATCTTCTTCTACCAAAAAATCATTTGGAATCTCAAATTTCGGAAGCAGCACTTCCCTTGCCAGACTGTAGATTTCAATCTTGTCGACGATTTCCCGGATGTTCAAAATGGCTTCGGGCAAATCCTTGAACAGCTGTTTCATGTCTTCGCCCGACTTGAAGTAATATTCCTGGTTAGGCATACCATAACGATAACCGCGCCCACGGCCGATTGGTGTTCCCTGTTTTTCACCGTCGCGAACGCAGAGCAAAATATCGTGAGCGTTTGCGTTGGTCTTATCGATGTAGAAAATATTGTTGGTCGCAATGATTTTGACGTCGTGTTTCCTGGCAAGTGTAATCAGTCCGGTGTTGACGCGGTTTTCATCTTCCTGGTTGTGGCGCATGACTTCGATATAGCAATCGTCGCCGAATTTTTCTTTCCACCAGAGCAATGCTTCTTCGGCCTGGTTTTCACCGATATTTAAAATCTTGTTCGGAATTTCGCCATAGAGATTTCCCGAAAGGACAATGATGTCTTCTTTGTATTTGTCGATGACGTTCTTGTCGATCCGCGGCACATAATAAAACCCTTCGGTGTATGCGATGGATGACATTTTTGCCAGATTATGATAGCCGTTTTTGTTTTTGGCGAGCAAGACGATCTGATAGCCATTGTCTTTTCGCGTGCGGTCTTTATGGTCTTCGCAAACGAAGAATTCACAGCCGACGATAGGTTTTATCGGAACTTCGGTTGGCGCTTCGCCTTTTTCTGCCAATTCCTTATTTTTGGTTTCCGCCGATTTATTATGGTTTAAAATATCGCGTACGAAATGGAAAGCGCCCATCAGATTGGCGTGGTCCGTAATGGCAACGGCCGGCATTTTGTTCGCGGCGGCGGCTTTCACCAATGACGCGACGCTGATTGTGGATTGCAAAACAGAAAACTGCGTATGGTTGTGCAGGTGCACAAAATCGGTATCGACCAGGAGCTTTTTGCTTTCTTCGGAAATGACATTGGAAACCGGCGCTTCTTTGGGCTGGAATTGTTCCCGGATTTTATCCGAGGCCGCTTTGAGGTTGATATGCCTTAACCCGATCAGTTCGATTTCATGCGGATTCTTATTCTGGAAATCCTCAAAATAATCGGCCGGAACATCGAGTTCTTCTTTGGTAAAAACTTCACGGCGGATGAGTTCGAGAAAACATCTGGTCGTAGCTTCCACGTCGGCAGTTGCGTTGTGCGCTTCGGCGAACGGTTTACGGAATAAATATTCGTGCAATTCTGTCAGTGTAGGCAGTTTGAATTTTCCGCCGCGGCCGCCCGGTAATTTCAGTAATGACGCAGTGACTTCGGTACAGGTGTCGAGCACCGGCATCGTTGCCATTGGCGAATCGATTCCGAAACGGTAAAATTCCGCGCCCATGATATTGACATCGAAACCGACGTTCTGTCCGACGATAAATTTGGATTTGGATAAAGCAAGGTTGAATTTTTCGAGTACTTCCGTCAATGGAATCCCCTGCGCTTCGGCAAGTTCCGTTGAAATCCCGTGGATGCGTTCGGCATCATACGGAATGTTGAAACCTTCGGGTTTTACTAGATAATCCTGGTGCTCTATGAGATTTCCGGCTTCGTCATGCAATTGCCACGCAATCTGGATGCATCGCGGCCAGTTGGCGGTATCGGAAATGGGCGCGTCCCAACGCTTCGGTAATCCGGTGGTTTCGGTGTCGAAAATTAAATACATAGCTGAATATGAGGCTTTTGCAATTGGAGTAAATTACAAAATGTAAAAGTCAAAAATAGGATTTTTTGGACTACGGAATGGCAATAAGTTATCAACAAAAAAACCATTCAAAATTGGAAAGAATCCCACTTTTGAATGGCTGGTACTGAAAAATTAATTTCAGGAAAATAATCTATTTATGGTAGATTAAACGTTCAGGCGATAACTAGTACCCGCCTCTTCCGCCACGGTCTCCACCGCCACGGTTATTTCCGTAACCACCACCACCGCGTGAATCTCCACCACGGCTGTTGTTGTTAAAACTTCTTCTTTCGCCTTCTGGTTTTGGCTCAGATTTGTTTACTACGATTGCACGTCCCTGAACAGTTGCACCGTTCAATTCCTCAATCGCTTTTAATGCTTCATCATCGTTAGGCATTTCAACAAAACCAAATCCTTTACTTCTTCCGGTAAATTTATCAGTAATAATTTTCACAGAATCAACTGCTCCATAAGCCTCGAAAGACTCTCTTAAATCTGCTTCCTCAATACTGAACGGAAGGCTTCCAACAAAAATATTCATATGTACAAATTTATATTATCCAACAAATATAACCTTATTTTGTTCTTAACTACTATATATTAGATTAATTATAACAATAAAAAAATATTGGCCCCGACGCGCGCACTTAAATTGATTTGGCTGACATTCAAGTGCATCCAAAAAAAAACCACCCTAAAACTGGATGGCCTTTTTAATTTTATTTCAATTAGGGCGCCGGTACAATCGGTACCTTATAGAACACGCCACTTTGCAGATTGACTACTGCAGGTGCCACAGAATCGGGATCGGTATTGTTAGCATTGAACCTGAAAGTTCCCGAAACAAATGCGCCGTCGTATTCTTTAATCACCACTTCTCCATCGCCTACAGTAATGGCGGTCTCATACTCATAGTCGTTGCCGTTGTCGGTGATTGAATATGACGCCGTCCTGGCATTGCTCGTCCCTAAAACATAAGTCACAAATGTAGCCGGGTTCTTGGGATCTATCGGTGTTGTCGGAACCGGTACTTTTAAGGCCATCGTTTCAATCAGTGTGCTGGCCTGAATGGTCAGCGTTGAACCGACAACCGTAGCATGCGCATCGCCGCCTTTCCACGGCATATTATCCTTAACTCCCTGAAAAACAGCTTCATTGTTGAACTTTAGGTCTTCGCTACACGAACTCAGGGCAAGTGCTAATATAACGAAAGAGAGAATCTTTTTCATGTGTGAATAAATTTGAGTCACAAAAATAGTTTTTTATGTGAAATCTGCTAAATAAAAAGTCATAAAATGAATCGCGAACTGTTAATGTTTTGTTTTTAAACCATTTATTTCTCCAAAAACAAAACAGGGTTAGTATTTTTAAAAATAAATTGTATCTTTGCGCCCTTAATTAACAGGGGTCGAGTACCTCAAAATTTAATCACAAGATTATGTCTGTAAAAATTAGATTACAAAGACACGGGAAAAAAGGAAAACCTTTTTACTGGGTTGTAGCTGCTGATGCACGCTCAAAAAGAGATGGTAAATACTTAGAGAAAATCGGTACTTACAATCCAAACACCAATCCTGCAACGATCGACCTGAACCTCGACAGCGCAGTACAATGGTTGCACAACGGTGCTCAGCCAACCGATACGGCAAGAGCAATCCTTTCTTACAAAGGCGCGTTATTGAAACACCACCTTGACGGAGGCGTTCGCAAAGGAGCGTTGACACAAGAACAAGCTGATGCTAAACTGGCGACTTGGTTAGACGAGAAAGCCGGAAAAGTAGATGCTAAAAAAGAAGGTTTGACAAAAGACCAGGCCGACGTGAAAGCAAAAGCTTTGAAAGCTGAAAAAGAAGTAAACGCCAAACGTCTTGCTGCTGCTGCACAAGCGGAAGCTGATGCAATTGCTGCTGAAAATCCTGTAGAAGAAGTTGAAGAAGAAGTGGCTGTAGAAGACACTGCTGAAGTGGCTACAGAAGAAGCTCCGGTTGAAGAAGCACCTGCTGCTGACGAAGCTCCAACTGCTGAAACTGCAACCGAAGAAGCTGTTGCCGAAGTAGAAGCGCCTGCCGCTGAAGCTACAGAAGAAGCACCTGCTGCTGAAGAAAATAACGAAGAAAAAGAAGCTTAATTGCCCAGCGGTCCATGCGTAAAGAAGATTGTTTCTATTTAGGTAAGATCGCGAAAAAATTCAGCTTTAAAGGGGAAGTCCTTGCCTATTTAGACACCGACGAACCAGAGTTATATGAAAATATGGAATCAGTATTTGTTGAGTTCAACAAAAATCTGGTTCCATTTTTTATTGAGCAGAGCTCGCTGCACAAGAACGATTTCCTACGCATCAAATTCGAGGATGTCGATTCGGAAGCCGACGCAGACGAACTCCTGAATTGCCCAATTTACCTGCCGCTCAAAATGCTGCCCAAACTCAGCGGCAACAAATTCTACTTCCACGAAGTGATCGGTTTTGAGGTCGAGGACAAACGCCTCGGCGTCGTCGGCGTCATCCAGTCAATCAACGATTCCACGGCACAGCCATTATTCGAAGTCCTCAACGGAGAAGTCGAAATCCTCATCCCCATGATCGACCATTTCCTCGTCGAAATCGACCGCAAAAACAAAAAGGTAAAAATGGATCTGCCCGAAGGTTTGATTGAAATGTATTTGTAATTGATAATTATTTGAAGCTATTTCCTGCTGTCCGCTCTATCTTTTATTCCGCTGCGCTCCATAAAAGGATGCCGCTTCCATCAGGGCTAGGCTCAATACTAATTTTCAACATTCTTCATTCGTTATTCAATATTCGTTATTGATGCCTGAAGTTTGAACAACAATTAACGAACTTTGAACTTCGAAACAACCACCCACATGAACTTTCAGTTTAAACAATTTTCCGTCACCCAGGACAAATCCGCCATGAAAGTCGGTACCGACGGCGTTTTGCTCGGCGCGTGGGCTCCAATTTCTGAAAATACCTTTTCTATTTTAGACATCGGAACCGGAACCGGAATCATTGCCTTAATGCTTGCCCAAAGAAGCGCCGCCGGCCACCCGAACCTGCAAGGCGAACTGGCGCAGCAGATTGACGCTTTGGAAATCGACGAACACGCCTACGAAGAATCCGTAGAAAATTTCGAGAATTCGCCGTGGAGCGACCGATTGTTCTGCTACCACGCCGGACTCGACGAATTCATGGAGGAACCCGAAGACGAGTACGATCTGATCGTTTCCAATCCGCCGTTCCATACCGAGGATTATTTTTCGGGCGACGAAAAGCGCGACCGCGCAAGGTTTACGGAATCGCTCCCTTTTGAGGATCTGGTCGAAGCTGCAGATTTACTGCTGTCGGAACACGGCGTCTTTGCTGTCATTATTCCTTTTTCCGCCGAAGAAAAATTTGTCGCATTGGCAAATGATTTCGAATTGTACCCGATGAAAATCACACGCGTCAAAGGAAAAGCAAACACGGAAATAAAGAGAAGCTTGCTGGCTTTCAGCAGAAATAAAACTGAAAACTTTCCGATTGACGAGCTCATCATTGAGATTGAAAGGCATAATTATACTCCAGAATACATTGCGCTTACGAAAGACTTTTACCTGAAAATGTAATCATAAGGAACGTCATTGCAATAGGGATAGCAGCGAAAATACTTTTTTGAGGCACGAAAAAAAGATTGCAGCGAATAGCCCGGCCGCTTGCGGATTGCCATAATCAGCCACTAAGGCGCCAAGTTTTTCAGCGCAAACTCTCGGCTCTTGATTCTTGATTCTGCCAACTCCAATCTTTCTTCTTAAAATTTTATCTCCGCAGCGAAATCGGTTTCGTTTATTTTGATTAGTTCTATTTCTTTGCCTACTTTTGCCCCAGTTTTTTAAAACAAATTGAAAATGAGACCAGATTTATTCCAGGCACCCGATTATTACAACCTTGACGAATTGCTGACCGACGAACATAAATTGGTGCGCAACGCGGCCCGTGAATGGGTAAAACGCGAAGTGTCGCCGATTATAGAAGACTATGCGCAGAAAGCGGAATTCCCGACGCAAATCATCAAAGGTTTGGCCGATATCGGTGCGTTCGGGCCTTACATCCCGGAACAATACGGCGGTGCCGGACTCGACCAAATCTCCTACGGTTTGATCATGCAGGAGATTGAAAGGGGCGATTCGGGCGTGCGTTCGACGGCTTCTGTTCAGTCCTCTTTGGTGATGTATCCGATCTGGAAATACGGGAATGAGGAACAAAGGATGAAATACCTGCCGAAACTCGCTTCGGGTGAATTCATGGGCTGTTTCGGTCTGACCGAGCCGAATTACGGTTCCGATCCGGGCAGCATGATCACGAATTTTAAAGATATGGGCGATCATTATTTGCTTAATGGCGCCAAAATGTGGATTTCGAACGCACCATTCGCAGATATCGCGGTGGTTTGGGCGAAAAATGAAGAAGGCAGAATCCATGGATTGATTGTGGAGCGCGGTATGGAAGGTTTCACCACTCCGGAAACGCACAACAAATGGTCGCTTCGCGCCTCTTCAACCGGCGAATTGATTTTCGACAATGTGAAGATTCCAAAAGAAAATTTGCTTCCGAATAAATCAGGTTTGGGCGCGCCGCTGGGCTGCCTGGATTCTGCACGATACGGAATCGCATGGGGCGCTATCGGGGCCGCAATGGATTGTTACGATACGGCTTTGCGTTATGCCAAGGAAAGGATCCAGTTCGACAAACCGATTGCCGGAACGCAATTGCAACAAAAGAAACTGGCCGAAATGATTACCGAAATCACCAAAGCGCAATTGTTGACCTGGAGACTCGGTGTTTTAAGAAACGAAGGAAAGGCAACGACTGCACAGATTTCAATGGCGAAAAGAAACAACGTGAATATGGCGATTGAAATCGCTCGTGAAGCACGCCAGATCTTAGGCGGAATGGGAATTACAGGCGAATATTCGATCATGCGACACATGATGAACTTAGAGTCGGTGATCACTTATGAAGGCACGCACGACATCCATTTATTGATTACCGGTATGGACATTACGGGAATTCCGGCATTCAAATAACAATTAGACAACTCACAAATATCATAAAAAGCTTCCCTTAAACCGGAAGCTTTTTTACTTTTACAAAAAAAATTGCCCCATGGACATTGCCACGATCAACGCAGCCATCCAGCCACAAAAGGACCAGTTGCTGCAACATTCGCTGTATGAAAAAGTAAAAACGATTGAAGACCTGAACTGTTTCCTCGAAAACCATGTGTATGCGGTTTGGGATTTTATGTCGCTGCTCAAAGCTTTACAGCAGCAACTGACTTGCACAACCACACCGTGGTTCGCCACCAAAAATCCGGAAACGCGCTATCTCATCAATGAGATTGTGCTTGCGGAAGAAAGCGACCTTGCTATAAACGGGACGAGGCAGAGCCATTTTGAAATGTATCTCGATGCGATGAAAGATTCGGGCGCGGATACATTGGAAATCGAAAAATTCATAGCCGAAGTCTTTTCACTGCAGAATATTTTTGTCGCCATCAAAAGAAGTGAATTGCATCCGGAAGTGAAAGCGTTCCTCGATTTTACGTTCCGCGTGATTGAAATCGGGAAACCGCACGAAATCGCCGCTGCCTTCACTTTCGGAAGGGAAGATTTGATTCCGGCGATGTTTACCGAAATCCTCAGGAATTTCCAACAGAATTTCCCCGAAACCAATCTCGACAAACTCATTTATTATTTCGAACGCCATATCGAACTCGACGCCGACGAGCACGGTCCGATGGCAATGCAGATGATCGTCGAACTCTGCGGAACCGACGATAAAAAATGGAAAGAGGCCGAAGTGATTTCGATTGAAGCGCTCGAAAAAAGAATTGGGCTGTGGAATGCGATTGAGGAGCAAATCCTGATGAAAACGGAAATGGCCTAAAACCAACCGCGTTTTTTCATCGTATAAATCAGAAACACAAAAGATGAAAAAAGCGTCCGCCCTTACCTTATTTATATACTGCCTTTTGCTGCATTCGTGCTCCGGTGAGAATGAGATCCAAAAGCCCGTAACCCAAACCCCGACAGGAAATCCGCCAACGGAAAACCCTGCCACTTATAAATACCTTGCTCTCGGCGACAGCTATACGATTGGTCAGAGCGTATGTGAAACCTGCAGGTTTCCGGTGCAATTGAAAATACAGATGGAAGCAGATGCTTCAAGCCCGACCGTTAATGTTTCAATAATTGCAACGACAGGCTGGACGACCACGAACCTCATCGACGCGATCAATTCCCAAAATCCAACTTCAGATAATGATCTGGTGACCTTACTCATCGGCGTCAACAACCAATACCAGCACAAGCCTTTCTCGATTTATGAAACCGAATTCCCGCAATTGACAATCAAGGCCATCGCTTTGGCAAAAGGCGATAAGGCGAATGTGATTGTGGTTTCGATTCCGGATTATGCATTTACGCCTTATGGACAGAATTCGGGCACACAGGCAACGATTACCGAACAGATCGACCAGTATAACGCTTTCGCGGAAAATTACTGCATCCAGCATAACATCGCCTTCGTAAACATCACCGACATTACGCGTGAAGGCTTGACGAATCCGAATCTTGTAACGACTGATGGTTTGCATCCGTCGCAGATTGCTTATGCGCGTTTTGCTGAAAGAATCCTTCCGAAAGCGCTTGCCGCCGTTTCCCAATAAATCAGATTAGGAACTGCTCTTTCACCTCATAAATCGGTGCGTTTGTCGCAAATTTTATTTTGCTGTATATTTAATGAGTAGTTTTGACGCATTAAAATGATTATGGCTAACAGTACCCGTCTTATTCTGATCCACCTGTTTGGGATTTTAGCATTCCTGAGCATCCCTGTTTTTTTCTCTCCCGATTTCAATACGGAAACGAATTTGTTCCTGATCCAGGGTTTCAAAAGGAACTTTGTTAGCTACGTTTTACTGCTTGTTTTTTTCTACATGAATTACTATTATTTCATCCCAAAGTATTATTTCACCAAGCGTACTTTCCTGTATTTTGCTTTCGTCCTTTTCAGTTTTGCGCTGATTGCCGCTGCTCCTCATCTTCTGTTTACGCATGGGCCGCGAGGTTTTCATTCGATGAATGGTCAGATGGGGCCGCCGCCGATGATGTTGCCAAACGGGAATATGCCGCCGCACAATCATATGGGTCGTGTGTTTTTTATGTTTGCTGAAGGCAGCTCCATTTTCCAATTTTTGCTCATCCTGACTTTTTCGTTCCTGCTTCGCGTGAACAACCAGCTCAGTGAAATGCACAGCGAAAAGCTCAAGGCCGAAGTGTCTTACCTGAAAGCGCAGATCAATCCGCATTTTCTTTTCAACACCTTAAATAGCTTATACGCATTGACGATCCAGAAATCGGATGCCGCGCCCGATGCAGTGGTCAAATTGTCGAACATGATGCGTTATGTGGTTACCGAAAGCACGAACGACCTTGTGCCGCTCGAAAAGGAAATCAATTACATTTCCGATTATGTCGACATGCAAAGGCTGCGGATTTCGGATGAAAGCAACCTTGACTATTCGATCATCGGAAACCCGAAAGGCAAAAGCATCGCGCCGCTGGTGATCATCCCTTTTATCGAGAATGCGTTCAAATACGGTATCAATGCCGAAGAAGACTGGCATATCGCCATCGTTTTGGAGATTGTTGAAAATGACTTTATCTTAGAAGTGAAAAACAACAAAGTGCCGGTAAATTTCCCCGAGGAACACATGACCGAGCAAGGTATTGAAAATACAGAAAAACGACTGGGATTTATCTATCCCGGAAAACATACGCTTGAAATCATTGACGAAAAGGAAACTTTCCGTGTTCATTTAAAAGTCAACCTCTCATGATCAGGGCCATCGCTTTAGACGACGAACCATTGGCATTGCAAGTCATCGAGAGCTTCTGCAGCCGCGTGGGCTATATCCAGTTAGAAAAGACATTTACCAGGACTTCAGAGGCGCACAAGCATCTGCGGAAACAGCCGGTAGACCTGATTTTCCTCGACATCCAGATGCCCACACAAAACGGGATGGAATTTTATGCGGAGATCGAACAGAATACGCTTGTGATTTTTACGACCGCTTTCAGCGAATATGCAGTCGACGGATTCAATGTGAATGCGACAGATTATTTGCTGAAACCTTTTTCCTTTGACCGTTTTATGCAGGCTGTGGAGAAAGTGAAGAACATTTACGATTCTAAAAACCAGACGCAAACCGAACAGCAATATCTTTTTATCCGTGCCGATTACAGCCTGAACAAAATCCTGATTTCGGATATCCTTTTTATCGAAGGCCTCGACGATTACCTCAAAATCCATATCGAGAACCAAAAAACCATTGTCGCCCGCATGACGATGAAAACGATTCTGGAAAAACTGCCGGCTTCTGAATTTGTACGCGTGCACCGTTCGTTTATCGTTCCCGTTTCCCGGATTGACAAAGTGCGCAACAAAATCATTTATATCGGTGAAGAGGAGATTCCGCTGAGCGCGAGTTACGAATCGGCTTTCCTTTCGATAATTAACGGCAAATAGGTTTTCTTTTTAAGAAATATTTTAGATTTTAGACGATTTTACCGCATAAAAATCTGCATTAACCTCATAAATTTTTATTGGCAATATTCCCTTTCTACATTTACTGCAGAACTTAAAAACTACCGTTATGGAAAGGAAAGATTTTTTAAAAGGATTGGGATTGATTGGCCTCGGAACCATTGCCCTGCCCATTATTGGCTCCTGCGGCGGCGATGACGACAACACCGCAGCAAACAACCAGGTCGTATCCTGCGATACGACGCCCCAGGAAACCGAAGGGCCTTTTCCAACGCATGCTCCGGCTTCATTCGTCACCAACGACATCCGAAGCGACAGGGAAGGAATCGACCTTGCAGTAAACATCAACCTCATCAATGTGAACAACTCCGGCGCCGCTTTGGCAGGAGCGATTGTAGACATCTGGCACTGCGACAAAGATGGTAATTATTCCGAATACGGCGGCAGCGGAATGCAATCCACCAATTACACTTCGGTGCATTTCTTACGCGGAAGGCAAACCACCGATGCCGGCGGGACCGTTTCCTTTATTACGAAATTCCCGGGCTGGTACAATGGCCGTTCGACACACATCCATATGCATATTTACAATGCTTCCGGAAATTCGCTTCTGGTGACACAGATCGCTTTTCCTGAAGGAAGCGGCAGCGCGGTGGAAACGGTAAACGGATCTACCGCTAATGGCTACAACAAAGGCATGAACGGCTACACCTACAACGTCAATGACAATGTGTTTTCAGATTCTGCAGCCTGCGAAATCTGCACAATCACCGGAAATAATACCGACGGGTATACTTTAGAAAGCAACATCAATGTACCAGGATAACCAAATACCGCAAAAGATGTCCAGTCAGCATCAGGCACAGATTTATAAGGCGGACCAGCGTGGCCGTACCGAAAGTGAGATTTTCAGAAGGTTCGCGACCTTTAATTATGGAGATTATAAGGAATCTTCGCGGGTTCCTTTTGGTTTGCTGCTCGCGCTGAACGACGAAACACTCGGAGCCGGAAATAAGATTTTCAGGTTTGTGGAAACCGATGCCGATATTATCCTGCTGCCATTGGTAGGCGGCGTGAAATATAAAGACAGCCTCGGCAACGAAGATATAGTGGAAACCAATCAGATTCGAATTTTTTCGGCAAAAAAAGGAACTTCCTATCAATTGGAAAATCAGTATGAAAAAGATCTGGTCAATTTCCTGCAGATTTGGATTAAGAACGACAAAAGGGAATTCGTGCCTTCCTCGAAACAGCGCGATTTTGATTTGAAAAAGAACGAACTGATTTCGATATTCGGCATCGGCACCAACAAAAATCCGATACTCGAAACCAACGAAAGGTCTTACGGATTTATCGGAATTTACGAAGGCCGGAAAGAAGGCGTCTATAAAATGCGCAATCCCAAAAACGGACTCTTCGCATTCGTGATCAACGGCGCATTCGAATTCGACAACCGTCTCATCGAATCACGCGACGGGCTTGCCATCAAAGGCGCAGACACAATAGCATTTGAAGCCTTGTCTGAAAATGCGATGCTGTTGCTGCTCGAAATTCCTTTAAACCAATAATTTACAAAATTTATCCGCCTCAGAATAAAACCCATTTACCTCAATTTTTTTTTAATTGGGTTTCTGTTGAATAGGTTTGCACCGATTTTGATTGATTATTTTAGTTGGTTGTTAAAAAAGGGCGGATTGATTTTCTCCCTTTTTTATTTAATCTGGTAAGGAAAACACACTATGGATCCATTTTCAAGAATAAGGCTGGCGTATCGCATCGAAATCGACCAAACGGCTTCCCCAACCTGGGACCGCTATGTCTTTGAAGATACTTTTAAGGAATATGGCATGCAGCACCAACTGTTCAATTCGAAGGAAAACCCGAAACGCACCTTCAGGGAATTACTCGCCGAAAACGAAAAGGCGGAACAACTGCATTACCTCGTCGGACTCGCGGCCAACAGTTACGTACAACAGCTCAAAGGGAAACTGCACCGCGTGGCGGATGTGCTCGGAAACACTTTTTTCCCATTCGAGAACTACCGCCTCGACATCGTCAACACGGATATTATGGATGTTGCGAAACACAAAATCGGGATTACCTTTTATTCGCCGCTGTTCACTTTTATTGACATCGCCAACAATTGTTATCTCGTTTCCACAAATATGGAACGCGGGAACGGTTTTGAAACCATCCTGTTTCCGGCTCAGAAAAACCTGGCGATCTGTTATTTTGAAGAAAAAAGTAGTTAATATTCCGGTGCCAGCTCAATTTCCAATCCCTCGAGATTTTCAGTGATGTGAATCTGGCAGCCCAGGCGGCTGTTGGGTTTTACATAAAACGCTTCCGACAACATCGCTTCCTCATCGTCGCCCATTTCCGGCAATTCCACATCATTCAAGACATAGCATTGGCACGAGGCGCACATCGCCATGCCGCCGCAAACCCCGATGGTTCCTTCGGGTGCGAGTTCATAGGCTTTGCACAATTCCATGATGTTCATCGCCATATCAGTCGGCGCCTGCACTTCGTGGATTGTCCCTTCGCGGTCGGTGATTTTGATTTTTACGTCCATGATGCAAAATTAGTTTTTTAGTAGCTTTTTCCCGCTATCCACTGCAATCTTTTTGCATTTCTCCGCTGCGCTTCAAAATGCAAAAAGGATTTCCGCTATTATCGGGGCTAGATCTTCTTTGTCTTGACACAAAGAAGCAAAAGTCAAGCGCCTGATCGCTCGGCGACCTGCTAAGTTCTTGATGGCTAAATCAAAAGAACTCGCTACGCTCAGACAGCTTTTGATTTCACGCCATCCGCAAACAGCAGGTGCCCGCCTGCGCAATCAAAGCGCAGCCTCACGAAGAATGTTTTGTAGTAATTGAACGGGTTTATTTCGCTTGGAACATAAAACGTCATCAATAAAGCAGAACGTTCTTAGAAAGATTTTCGGCGCTTCGCCAGAAAGCCGAAAATAAAATAAGACTTTCCGCTATTTGCCATAAGGCTGTGGCAGGCGGGCACCTGCATTTCGAAGATTTATAAATCAAAAGCTGTCTGAGCGTAGCGAGTTCTTTTGATTTATAAATCTTCGAAATAGCAGGTCGCCGAACAGTCTAGGGCTTGAATTTTTGCTTCTTTTGTTTCAAGACAAAAGAAGAAGCGAGAAGCTAATCAATAGATTTTACAACCGCTTTCTCTGCTTCCTTGCGCGTTCCGTCGAAACCGTCTACACCCGAAACCGTCGTGTACTTCATTACATATTTCTTCCCCGGATTCATCCTTTGATACACGCTTTGACACATTAATGTCGCCTCATGGAAACCGCACAGAATCAGTTTCAGTTTTCCCGGATAGGTGTTCACATCGCCGATGGCATAGATTCCCGGGATGTTCGTCTGGTAATCCAGCGCATTGTTTACTTTAATCGCGTTCTTCTCGATTTCCAATCCCCAGTTGGCGATCGGGCCCAGTTTTGGAGACAATCCGAACAACGGGATAAAGAAATCGGCCGGAATATTCCGGTGTGCGCCATTCTCGTCGATGTCGATCGATTCGAGTTTTTCGGCGCCGTTCAATCCGACGACTTCAGCAGGCGTGATCAGTTTTATTTTGCCCTCATTTTTGAGTTCCTGCACTTTATCGACCGAATCCAAAGCGCCGCGGAATTCATTCCTTCTGTGGATCAACGTCACCTCGGAAGCCACATTCGAAAGAAAAATACTCCAGTCCAAAGCCGAATCACCACCTCCGGCAATCACGACTTTCTTGTCGCGGAAATCTTCCGGATTCTTGATGAAATATTTCACGCCTTTGTCTTCGTAGAATTCGATGTCCTCGATCAATGGTTTCCGTGGCTCGAAACTGCCGAGTCCGCCTGCAATTGCAACCGAATTCGCGTGGTGCTGTGTGCCGCCGCTTGATGTTACGATAAATGTCCCGTCTTCGAGTTTCTCTATGGTTTCGGCGCGTTCGCCCAAGGTAAACCCGGGTTGGAACTGCTTGATCTGCTCCATGAGATTGTGCACGAGATCTCCGGCCAGGACTTCGGGGAATCCGGGAATATCGAAGATTGGTTTTTTGGGATACAATTCGGTGAGCTGCCCGCCGGGTTGCGGCAAGGCGTCGATGATGTGGCATTTTAGTTTTAAAAGTCCGGCTTCGAATACGGCGAACAATCCGGTTGGGCCGGCGCCGATGATGAGGATATCTGTTTCAATCATGTTTTGAGTAGCTGAGTGGCTGAATTTCAAAATTCAGCATTCGTTAATCGTCATTCAACATTATTAGGATTCAACAACGAACAATGAATAACGAATATTGAACGTTGAACACGCGTGCGTTAAGGATTGCAGTGGAAATCCTGGCATTGCGAGATTGCCATGCTTCGCTCGCAATGACAATAGTGATTCGCAATGACAGATTGTAACGTAAAGCCCGGCCGCAGGCAACGCCCACACGAGCACCAGCGAACTGACGCAGTAAATTATTTAAGCAATATTAACAACGGTTTCGATTTGCGGCGCGAATTTCTTGATGGTCGTTTCGACGCCGGCCTTGAGTGTCATCTGGTTGACGCTGCACGAAATGCAGGCGCCTTCGAGGCGAACGGTGACGTGTTTGTCGTCTTCGATCGAAATGAGCGTGATGTCGCCGCCGTCAGATTTCAGGAACGGGCGGATTTCTTCGAGCGCTTTCTCTACGTTGATTTCTAATTCTTGTGTGTTCATATTTTCAGGTTGTTGGATTGTCGGATTTTCGGATTTTCAGACCTGGTGCTCTGACAATCCGAAAATCCGAAAATCCCATTATTTCTTGTTTACTGCAGAACAGCCGGCCATTGTCGTAATCTTGATGGCTTCGGTCGCCGGCAGGTTTTGGTTTCTGCTGACCGTTTCCCGGACAACATTCCTGGTGATTTCCTCAAAAACACCTTCAATGACGGAAGCCGTTTGCATGGCTGCGGGACGGCCGTAATCTCCGGCTTCGCGGATGGATTGTACGATCGGCACTTCGCCTAAGAACGGCACGTTTAAATCGGCGGAGAGATTTTTGGCGCCTTCTTTTCCGAAGATGTAGTATTTGTTTTCAGGCAATTCTTCGGGTGTGAAATAGGCCATGTTTTCTATGATTCCGAGTACGGGAACATTGATCGCATCAGACAAGAACATTGAAACACCTTTTTTAGCATCGGCCAAAGCGACGGCTTGCGGCGTGCTGACGACAACGGCTCCGGTGATCGGCAGCGATTGCATGATCGACAAATGGATGTCGCCTGTTCCTGGCGGCAAGTCGATCAGCATAAAGTCGAGTTCGCCCCAATCGGCGTCAAAAATCATCTGGTTCAATGCTTTCGAAGCCATCGGCCCACGCCATATAACGGCCTGGCTTGGCGCCGTGAAGAATCCGATGGAAAGGATTTTGACTTCGTAGCTTTCGATCGGTTTCATTTTGGATTTGCCGTCGACCATTACCGAAATTGGTTTTTCCATTTCGACGTCGAACATAATCGGCATCGATGGTCCGTAGATATCGGCATCTAAAATTCCGACAGAAAATCCCATCCGCGCCAGCGTTACCGCTAAGTTTGCCGTGACGGTAGATTTTCCTACACCGCCTTTTCCGGAAGCGACTGCAATGATGTTTTTGATTCCGGGAATGGCCTTGCCTTTAATCTCGTTTGGTTTTTCGGCAGCTTCGACTTTGATATTGACCTTGACTTTGGCGTCGGGCGAGAATTTCTCGTGAATCAATTTGCGGATATCGTCTTCTGCGCGTTTCTTGATGTGCATCGCGGGTGTCGAGATTTGCAGATCAACAACCACTTCATCTCCGAAAGTAATCACGTTTTGTACCGCACCGCTTTCGACCATATTTTTACCTTCTCCCGCTATCGTAATGGTTTCAAGCGCCTTGAGGATTTCTTTTCTGTCTAATTTCATAACTTTTTTTGCTGTCTTAATTAAGACTCATTTCAGATAGCAAAGATAGTGGGAAAAGTTCAGAATCAAAAGGTAATGGATTGAATTTATTGATGGTTGGATTGGGTGTAAAAAAAATCAGCAGACCGGATTGGACTGCCGATTTGGATTGCGGTTATTCGTCAAATTCGGGCTGCCACAAATGCTTCTCAAAATCCACAATCTGGTTGTCTACCACTTTAATGCCTTCGCTTTCGAGCAATTGCTGCATCAGGTTCGTCCCGTCGAAATGGTGCTTTCCGGTCAGTAATCCTTTGCGATTTACGACACGGTGCGCGGGAACGTCTTCCCTTCCGCCACAGGCATTCATCGCCCAGCCGACCATTCTTGCCGAGCGTGCGCTGCCGAGGATTTTCGCAATGGCGCCATAGGAAGTGACTTTCCCATACGGAATCTGGCGTGCGATTTCATACACGCGTTCGAAAAAATTGTCGTTATCGGGATTTTTCTTAGCCAAAATAATATTCCAGGATGTTAACCAATGTGAGTATGGATATCAGTCCGGTGACGGAGCCGATGATGTAATTCATGTTGTTGAGGATAAACTGCGTGCGCGATTCCAGCTTCTTAAAAAACGCGATATAGCAATAGAACGCGAAGAAAGCGCCGATGCCCGAACCGAACACAAACGTATAAATATAGGATTTCTCAAACGAGAAATAATTGTACGATGCCAATGTAATGCTTACAAAGACATAAAACGGGATTGGGAAAAAGTTCAATGCCGAAAGCAGTATGCCCATAAAAAAACGGCTTTTCTTGCTATGCAGTTTGATTTCCTTCTTTTGGGGTTTTATTCTTTTGGCGGTGAGGAAAAAGTAAAGCGTCAGTGCGGCGAAAATCGCCAATCCGCATTCGCGAAGCATGATGACGATTTCAGGATTCTTGTCGATATACCGGGCAAAAAGTACCGCTACAAGCGTCTGGAACAACACGACTAAAGAAGCGCCGGCAGCAAAAACCAGTGCACGTGCGCGTCCTTCATTAAGGCTGACTTTTGCCGCCGTCATGTTGATCAGGCCCGGAGGCGTGATTCCCAGCGACGAACTGAGAAATCCCAAGAACAACGGCAGCGCAAATCCCATGTTATTTTATTTTGAACCGAATATACGTAATTGCTTTGTTAATTTCCAAATATTGCTTTTCATAAAACGTCTGGATTTCAGTTACTTCCGACGGCGCGCCAGCGTTGTTGTATACATTATGATTGGCATATAAAACCTCGTGGCCTTCGCCGTGCAGCAATCCCAAAGTATAGCCATGCATGAATTCGCTGTCGGTTTTGAGGTTGATCACGCCGTCTTTTTTGAGGATTTTTTTATAGAGCTGCAGGAATTCCGTGTTGGTCATCCGGTGTTTGGTGCGTTTGTATTTGATTTGCGGATCGGGGAAAGTGATCCAGATTTCGTCGACTTCATTTTCGCCGAAAACATGGTCGATGAGTTCGATTTGCGTCCGTACGAAAGCGACATTATGCATTCCGGTTTCGACAGCGGTTTTGGCACCACGCCAGAATCTTGCGCCCTTTATGTCGATTCCGACGAAGTTCTTATCCGGGTATTTTTCGGCCAATCCGACAGAATATTCGCCTTTGCCACAGCCCAGTTCCAGGATCAACGGATTGCTGTTCTTGAAAAAATCAGTGTTCCATTTGCCCTTGAGCGGAAAACTTCCGGAGACGACTTCCTCGCGTGTCGGTTGGAAAACGTTCTCAAAAGTCTCGTTCTCCTTAAATCTTTTTAACTTATTTTTACTTCCCACGATTTAATTTAATGTTTTGGCAAAATTAGGGAAATATATAAGACGGGAAATGTTTTTATCTTGCCCGATAATTCAACTGTATGACCGCTGAAAAAAATATTCTTGTTGCCCCGCTGAATTGGGGTTTGGGCCACGCCACACGATGCATTCCGATTATAAAAGCGCTCGAGCAGAATGGATTTACGCCGATTTTGGCTTCGGATGGGATTGCATTGGCGATGCTCCGGAAAGAATTTCCGCACCTTCGGGCGCTGG
>DATHGE010000232.1:0-15654 GCA_035317805.1 Flavobacterium sp.
AATGACAATTCGGAATGGCTGCAGATGGACAAAGCCGGACATGTATTTTCGGCTTATCATATGGGAAGATTCGGGAAGGAAGCGTTGCAATGGACCGGCATGAGCAGGAAAGGGCAACTGATTTACGGTTCTGGAATCGGATTTGTATTCCTGACGGCTGTTGAGGTAATGGACGGTTATTCTTCCCATTGGGGATTTTCAACCGGCGATATCGCCTCCAATTTTGGCGGGACCGCTTTGTATGTCGGACAGGAATTGCTGTGGAAAGAACAGCGGATTACGCCCAAATTTTCGTTTCACACCACGCCTTATGCTTCAGCACGCCCAAATGTATTGGGGGAAACAGTTCCCGAACAGGTTTTAAAAGACTACAACGGCCAGACCTATTGGCTTTCCATAAATATGTATTCCTTCTTTAAAGGATCCAAAATCCCCAAATGGCTCAATCTTGCCGTTGGTTATGGCGGCGAGGGGATGATTACCGGAAATGACGAGCTGGTCAACACGGTTTTCCTGCCAGAATCGGAAAGGGTGCGCCAATTTTACTTCAGTTTCGACGCCGACCTGACAAAAATCGAAACGAAATCACATGTTTTGAAGACTGTTTTTTCCATTTTCAATACCGTCAAAATCCCGGCGCCAACGTTTGAGTTCAGGGGTGACGGTGAAGTGAAATTCCGCGCACTCTACTTTTAGGAAACTTTAACTATTTGATTTTCAGCATCCAATTATTTGACGTATATTTGCCGGGTAGAAATTTCCTCAATGTGACAGGTTAGGAAGAAAAACAAATTATGTTCAAAAAATGGATTTTTTATATTACAATTCTCTTCACGGTCGCTTATTTAAGTTCAGGTTTTAGACCATTCAGACTCGAAAGCCACGAATGGTTCACCACAAACAACAATGAGGAAGGTGCTTATTCTTTCCCTTCCAAAGAACAAACAGATTACGTCAATTTAAACATCCCTTTTACCGGAAAATTCTTTATCGGTTTCAAAGAAGCGTTGGCTTTTAAGGAATCGCAGGGGAAATACCACAAAGTCAATACGCTTGGCTATCTGGGAAAATACCAGTTCGGACAAGAAACCTTAAAAACGATCGGAATCCACGACAGTCTTTCGTTTCTCAATAGCCCGAAATTACAGGAAAAAGCATTCATTGCCCTACTTTCCAAAAACAAATGGGAACTGCGCGACGAAATCGAAAAATACTCGGGAAAAATTATCAGCGGTGTTAAGATCACAGAATCCGGAATCCTCGCAGCGGCACATTTGGGCGGCGCAGGCTCGGTAAAAAGATTCCTCAGGAGCAACGGCGAGAAAAAATGCAAAGACGACTACGGCACTTCCGTCAAAAGCTATATGAAAATGTTCGGAGGTTATGAAACTTCAGCGATTGTCGCCGACAGCAGCGCGAAAGTGAAATAATTTTCAGAGATAAAAAAAGTAAAAACCTGCTTAACGCGGGTTTTTTTTATGGCGTTTCCCTAAGGGTCGGGCTGTACGTTGCAATCTTTTTATCGGTTCTCGATACGCGCCTTGCAGGCGCACTCGAACTGACGATAAAAAGGATTTCCACTTCCATCCCTAACGCGCTTCCTGACTACATTTTATGGATAATGAAAATCGTCGGCCTGTTGTGCAGGTCGACTTTTGTTTTTTTCCAGTCCTGGACGCGCAAAGTCTTAATGTATTCCGTCGGTAAAGTGATATCGGCAGCGATGCAAAGGTGTGTGTTCGGCTGTAAGGCAAGTAAAATATCTTCGAGTAATTTATTATTCCGGTAAGGCGTTTCAATAAAAAGTTGCGACTGGTTTTTCTGCTGCGACAATGCCTCAAAATTTTTCAGCGCCGATTTCTTTTCGCCTTTGTCAATCGGCAGATAGCCATTAAAGGCAAAGCTCTGCCCGTTCATTCCCGAAGCCATCATCGCCAGCAAAATGGATGAAGGTCCGACCAACGGAATCACCTGTATTCCTTTTTCATGTGCCAATTTTACAATCGCAGCGCCGGGATCGGCCACTCCGGGACAACCGGCTTCGCTCATCAGGCCGACATTCCTGCCTTCAAGGCAAGGCTGGATCATTTTATTGTGCTCGGAAACTTCAGTGTGTTTGTTTAAGGAGGAAAGCCTCAAAGTTGCCTGTACCTTTTCAGGGCAAATGCTCTTTATGAATTTGCGCGCGGTCTTTTCATTTTCGACAATATAATCATCGATGAATTCCACCGTTCTTTTTACCGTTTGCGGCAAAACGTCCATCGGTTCGCTGTCTCCTAAAGTTACTGGAATCAGGTAGAGTTTTCCGGGGATTTTCATTTCAGGGGTGTTTCGCGATTAGTTTCTTTGCGATGATTTCGCAGGCTTCGTCGAGCATTCCGTAAACATTGTCGAATCCATTCGCCAATCCATAATAAGGATCGGGAACATCGACATTTTCGCCCGGGAACAATTCGTTCAGGATCATTTTGACTTTGCTTTTCTGGGCATCGGTTTTTGCCATGCGCATCACATCGTCATAATTCGTGCTGTCCATGACATAGATGTAATCGAATTCGTCAAAGTCCTTTACAGAGAAAAGTTTTCCTTTTTGTGCAGAGATATCAAGACCGTTTTTTCGTGCCACGGCAATCGAACGCTCATCGGGTTGTTTGCCCACGTGCCAATGCCCGGTTCCGGCGGAATCTACGGTAAACTTATCTTTTGGGAGTTTGGATGCCAACAGTCCTTCTGCCAGAGGCGAACGACAAATATTACCCAGGCAAACCATTAGAATCTTAACAGGCATTTTTTAAAGCGATAGTTTCTTGTTGATGTCTTCAACAAATTTTTTGAATTGTTTGTCGGTGGCAACCAGATTGTCAACGGTTTTACAGGCATGCAAAACGGTCGCGTGGTCGCGATCCCCGATTTGGGAACCGATATTGGCCAACGAGGCTTTGGTGAATTTCTTAGCGAAAAACATCGCCAATTGCCTTGCCTGAACCACATGTCGTTTCCTGGTTTTGGATTGTAAGGTCTCCAGATCCAACTGGAAATAATCGGATACGATTTTCTGGATGTAATCGATCGATATTTCGCGCTTGACATTCTTTACGAATTTCTCCACGACGTGTTTCGCCAAATCAATCGTCACTTCTTTTTTGTTGAAGGAAGACTGTGCGATTAACGAAATAATCGCGCCTTCGAGTTCACGCACATTCGATTTGATGTTGCGCGCAACATATTCGATAATCTCTTCGGGCATTTCGACGCCGTCGCGATAAAGGATATTTTTTAAGATGGAAATCCTGGTTTCATAATCAGGCTGGTGCAGTTCGGCTGACAAGCCCCATTTGAAACGGGACAATAATCGCTGCTCGATATCCTGCATGTCTACAGGTGCTTTATCCGAAGTCAGGATTACCTGTTTGCCATTTTGGTGCAAATAGTTGAAGATGTGGAAAAATACATCCTGTGTTCCTGATTTTCCCGAAAGGAACTGTACGTCATCGATAATCAAAACATCGATCAGCTGATAGAAATGGATGAAATCGTTCCGGTTGTTTTTCTTAACGGAATCGATATATTGTTGGGTGAAAATTTCGGCCGAAATATACAGCACGGTTTTCTCCGGGTATTTGTCTTTGATCTCGACGCCGATTGCGTGCGCCAGGTGTGTTTTTCCCAAACCGACACCGCCGAAGATCAACAATGGGTTAAAGGAAGTCCCGCCCGGTTTGTTGGCTACGGCCATTCCGGCAGAACGCGCCAGTCGATTTGAATCGCCTTCAAGGAAATTGTCGAAACTGTAATTGGCGTTTAATTGGGATTCGATTTTGAGATTCCTGATTCCGGGGATGACAAACGGGTTTTTTAATTCCGGGCTCAGGTTTTTAAAAGGAGCGTCCACTTCCTGCGCCTTCATCGGGCTGCGATGTGCACTTGGCAACTGTTCCGTAAACGGCTGTTTGTTGCCATAAGTGTTCTCCATTTTGATTTTATAGAGTAACTTTGCGTTTTTCCCGAGCTCTTTGGTAAGGGCCACTTTTAACAATTTCACATAGTGCTCTTCAAGCCATTCGTAAAAGAATTTGCTTGGAACCTGAATGTATAACGCATTGTCAGTGAGCTCAACAGACTTAATCGGTTCAAACCAGGTTTTGTAAGCCTGATCCTGGATATTGTCTTTTATAAACGACAGACAATTTTCCCATACTGATTGCGCAGTTTTGCTCATAAATTGTATTAAATTAGTGTTTTTATTAAAGGTTCTCTTACAAGAAAAAACGAATGTTTGTCCTAGTATTTTGGGGTAACAAATATGTGAACAAAAATCGTTAAAAAAAAATAAAATCGCAGTTGATTTTTTAAAAATATTGTCGTAAGCACTATTTTTTAACCCTTGCTAATGTATTAAAAATTTAATTAAAAAGCTATATGAAAGAGCACGAAGTTTCCGTTCGCGTAAGATATTCAGAAACAGACCAAATGGGTGTCGTATACCACGGAAATTACCTTCCGTATTTCGAAATCGGCCGGGTGGAATGGCTGCGCGACAAAGGCGTCTCCTATAAATGGATGGAAGAGAACGGTATCGGGCTGCCTATAGTTTCGCTGACACTGAACTATAAAAAATCGGCGCGTTATGACGAGCTGCTCACCATAAAGACAAAATTCAAAAGCCAGACTTCCGTCAAGATAGAATTTGACTGCGAGATTCGCAACGAGCAATCCGACTTATTAACAACTGCCCATTTCATGCTCGTGTTTGTAGACCTCAAAACGGGTCGTCCGATCTTTCCTCCGGATTACATAAAAACCATTCTCGAACAGCTCGAAAAATAATTATTTCCTGATTATTTTAAACGCCTGATTTTGTTTCCGGTCGGTTGTAATTTCGACAAAATAAATTCCGGAAGGGCCGTTAAGCGAAATGGTTTTTTCAAATGCCTGTATGTTTGTCTCCGTTGAAACGATTTGGCCGAGTGTATTCCGCACAATTACCGAAGCATTCGTCTGGAAATCGGAGAAACGAACCGTTACGTAATCCAAAGCCGGATTCGGGAAAACATGGATTGCTTTCGGATCCCATTCTTTCAAGGCCAGAAAATTGCAAACCGTAGGCGTTGGCTGGCCATTCGCCAATCCATGATTGTATACCGGCAATCCGCCGCTGTAGCTGCAAATCGTATAGATATAAGGATCCTGCGGCATTTCATAAGAAGGTTTCAACGGATGTTGCGAACTGCCCACGCTTTCAATCCAGGTTTCACTGTTGAGCGCGAAATCCCCAATCATGTGCAGCAGATACAACCGCACCCTTTTCCTTCCGGTTGAAACGGTAACCGAATCCTTAGACAGGACGACATAATCGTTGCCGTCGCCAAGGACAATGTGTTCGCCCTGATTCATACTGAAATCATACAGCAACTGGTCGGTGTTGTTGACCCTGCGATACACTTTCCTGACGGCAACATCTTCGCGAACCATTACTTCCGCACCTCCAAAAACGGTAGGGTCATTATATTTTTTATAAGTAAATCCGCCTTGGGTAACATCAACAGGATTGCTTACAGAAACGTCCTGTCCGCCACCAAAATTAGCGATAGTCAATGTCCACGAGGTATTGTCGAGTAGCGGGATGTATTCCTGGGAATGCGAATTTTCAGCGACAGCCAATAAAAAAATAGCAGAAAATAGTCTAAGGTAGTTGTGTTTCATGGTTTTTTGGTTTTGGTTCCCCTAAAGATATAAGATTATCCTTTACGTTTTATCCCAATCTCAAACATCCCATTGAAAATTTCTTCGGTTTGGACGGCGTTTCCTTTGCGTGTGGCGATTTCGATCTCACAACTCATTTCCATTTTCTGGCTGATGATTTTGAGGTTCTTTTCCTTAATCACGCGCATGACCTTGTTCATGTTTTTGTAATCGAAGGCAATGAGGAAATGGACATCGATAGTACGCTCCACAATCTCCGAAGCTTCAATCGCCATTTGTGCCGCAGTTTTATACGCCAAAATCAATCCGCCGACTCCGAGTTTCACGCCGCCAAAAAACCTTACAACGACTACCAATACGTTCGTAATCCCAAAAGACTGGATCTGTCCGTAAATCGGCATGCCCGCAGAATTACCGGGTTCGCCGTCGTCATTGGCGCGGAAAGCGATTTTTTCCGTCCCAATCTGCCATGCGTAGCAAAAATGAACGGCACCAAAATGTTTCTTCCGTAAAATGTCAAGATGGATTTTGACCTCATTTTCAGAAGTCACCGGAAAAGCATAACCAAAAAATTTGCTGTTCTTTTCCTTAAAAAGGATTTCATCAGATTCGGCGGCAATGGTTTTGTAAGTATCGTCAGATTTCAAGCAGATAAGTTAAAGGAGTTTCTTATCGAACAAATCTACGACATCTTCCACGCCCGGCTGCAAATTCCACACCTGAAGTCCGCATTCTTCCGCAGCGTCGGTGTTTTCCTTTTTATCGTCTATAAACAAAGTGCGTTTTGGCGACAGATCGTGCTTCCTTATAATATAGTTGAACGTGTCGCAATCGGGTTTGCGCATGCCCAGCTCATAGGAATAATAAACTTTTTCAAAGCATTGGTAGAAATCGCTGAAAAAAGAAACGCCAACCATATGCTCAAAACGGCTGATATGGATGGCATCGGTATTGGTCAATAAAAACAGTCGGTATTTGTGCGAAAGCAATTGCAGGAATTCCAATCGGTACAGTGGAAACTCGCCAATAATCGAATTCCACGCTTTCCTGATATCATGGATGTCAGCATTCGGAAGGTGTCTCTGGAAACCTTCAATGAACTGCATCTCGCTGATCTTGCCTTTTTCGAATTCGGTATTCAACAGCAGTAATTCCTCATTCGGGCCATGCAAACCTAACTGTCTAAACGCGTCAAGGGATTTTTCCTTTTCCAGATTGACAAATACATCACCAAAATCAAAAATAATTGTGTTAATCATTGTTCCAAAAAATTAAAAGTTCATCACTGCCAATAAAGTTCCTGTTACCCGAACGGCGTTCCAAAACCGGTGCTCTCGTGCCGCTTCCTAAAACCGCAGTTCCAATAAAAATTCGCGCCTCATCCCAAAATCCGGAATCGATAAAGGTCTGCAAAGTCTGCCTTCCGCCTTCCACAATCACCGATTGGATGTTGTGCCGGTATAAAACTTCCGAAATCTGCGCCGCTAAATTTCCTGCAAAATGGATCTTTTCAAATAAGATATTTTCGGAACCGGAATCAAAATCCTGTGCGCAGAAAACGATGGTTTTCCCCTGATTATCAAATATATGACTTTCTTTCGAAATCCGGTTATTTTTGTCAATAACTAAGCGTATCGGGTTTTTGCCATCCCAATCGCGCACATCGAGCCTCGGGTTGTCGTCAATAACCGTCTGCGTTCCGATGAGAATCGACTGTTCCTCGCTGCGCCATTTGTGCACCAATTGGCGGGAATATTGGTTCGAAATCCAAACCGGTTTCTGCGCATCCCGTATTGCAGGCGCAATAAATCCGTCGGCGCTCTCGGCCCATTTCAATATAAAATAAGGGCGCTTCTTTTCATGGAAAGTAAAAAAACGCCTGTTTAATTCGATGCATTCTTTTTCCAAAATTCCAATAGTGACGTTTTTTCCGGCTTCCAATAATTTTTTAATCCCGTTTCCGGCGACTTTCACATTCGGGTCGACTGTGCCAACGACGATATTCGGAATCCCATTCGCAATAATCAGGTCGCAGCAAGGCGGTGTTTTCCCGAAATGGGAACAAGGTTCGAGGCTCACATAAATCGTCGATTTGGCCAACAGCGATTTGTCTTTTACCGAATTCACGGCGTTCACTTCCGCATGCGCCTCACCGGCTTTTTTATGCCAGCCTTCGCCGATAATCTTGCCGTCATATACAATCACGCTGCCCACCAACGGGTTCGGATAAGTCGTCCCCAAACCGTTTTTCGCGAGTTCGACACAGCGTTTCATGTATTTTTCATGTTCCTCCATAAAACAAAAATACATTTTTAAAATCAGGAATTAAAAGGTAATTTTACGAAGCTATTCCGGCTGTCCGCTGCAATCTGCCATTGCGAACCACTACTGTCATTGCGAGCGAAGCATGGCAATCTCGCAATGTCAGGATTTTCGCTGCCATCCGGGCTAGGCATCCTTTTCCAAAACAAATTTTCCATGGACGGCATCATTATCAGAAAGATCCAAAAACACGACGATCCCGAAATCGGCCGGCTCATCCGCAGTGTGCTCATCGAACACAACGTGCCCAAAGTCGGAACCGCCTATGCCGATCCGCAACTCGATTACATGTATGAAGACTACAGCGCTCCGAAAGCGGCCTATTTTATTGTAGAAAATAGCGGAAAGATGCTCGGCGGCGCGGGAATCAGCCAACTGCAGCATGAAACCGCCAACATTTGCGAGCTCCAGAAAATGTATTTCCTTCCCAAAGCGCGCGGCCTCGGCCTCGGAGAAAAAATGATGCAACAATGCCTCGAGGCCGCCAAAGGTTTCGGTTATGAAAAGTGCTATCTCGAGACGATGCCTTATATGATCGCGGCACAAAAACTATATAAAAGATCGGGGTTTGGTTACATTTCTGCCCCGATGGGAAATACGGGACATAATATGTGCCCAGTCTGGATGATTAAAGAGCTGTAAGAGGCTTGAGTTGATTGACTTCAAAATTTGTTATTCGTTAATCAACATTCAAACTTTAAAAAAAAATAACGAATAACGAATAACGAATAACGAATAACGAATAACGAATAACGAATGTTGAATATAAAGACCTACCGATCAACTTTTATACGAACGCTTGCGCCAATCTATGATGCGGAAGAAGCGGAAAGTTTTTTCTACCTTATATTGGAAAACAAACGCCAGATGAAACGGATCGATCTTGCGCTGGATCCCGAAGCGGTTTTTTCGGAAATGGAAATTGAAACCTGGAATGAAATCCTCGAAAAATTAAAGCGATTCATTCCGATACAATATATATTAGGAAAGACGCATTTCTTCGGACTCGAATTCGAGGTCAACGAAAACGTCCTGATTCCGCGCCCCGAAACCGAAGAATTGGTCCAATGGATAGTGTCGAATTCGCAACTTCACAACCTCACAGCTCCCCGGATCCTCGATATCGGAACCGGAAGCGGCTGTATTGCCATTTCATTGGCTAAGAACTTACCCAACGCCGAAGTTTTCGCAATTGATGTTTCCGAAAGCGCTTTGGCTACGGCCAGAAGAAATGCAGAGATTAATTCTGTAAAAGTCGATTTCATCCAAAAAGATATTTTACAGACTGAAAATCTCGATCGGCAATTCGACATCATCGTTTCCAATCCGCCTTATGTGCGCAATCTCGAAAAAGCCAAAATCAAACAGAATGTCCTCGATCATGAACCGCACCTCGCTTTATTTGTCGACGACCATGATGCGTTGGTTTTCTACAGGAAAATTACCGATCTGGCGTTTGAAAATTTAAACGAAGGCGGACAGCTTTATTTCGAAATCAACCAGTATTTAGGAAAGGAAATGATGGATTTGCTCGAAGAAAAAGGCTTTCAGCAGTTGGAATTGAAATCCGACATTTACGGGAATGAGCGAATGGTTTTTGGGCGAAAATAGATGGCAGGTAGCAGTTTTCAGATAGCAGAAGACAGTTTTCAGAAAAAAAATCACGCAAATTTTTCAGGATGCAAAATCATGTAATTGATCAATTTTCCTATTTCTAAGCTCCTGTTGGTTAAATGTGCAAAAGTTTCCTTGTCGATATACCGGCAAGAACTTGCAAATTCGAGCCAGACTTGTGTCTCAGCATTTTCCGCATCGCAATCTGACAATTTGGAGATGAAATGATTGATATATCTTCGTTTTCGTGTTGCTTCTGCTAGATTTGAAGGGACGCTTCTTGAAGAACGCCTTATTTGATCGGTTAAAGAAAACCTTTCTTCTTTCGGAAACGATTTTGTTATTTCAAAAATCGCCATTGATAAATCGAATGACTTTTTGTAGGCTAATAAATCCTGGAATCTCATAATTAAAAATTTTGTATGGCTTATATCTAAAGTAATCTATTCCTATATTTTCTACTACCTGCTACCTGCTACCTGCTACCTGCTACCTGCTACCAGCTACCTGAAATCTGCCTTCTGCTACTGCTACCTGAAATATGCAACATCAAATCTATTCATACCGTAAAGCCTCAATTGGATCCAGTCGCGATGCTTTTACCGCCGGGTAAGATCCCGAAACTACCGCCACGACAAATGTCGTTATAAATGCCGCTATAATCGCACTCCACGGAATCACGAAAGCGAACTTGAGCAGTCCGGCAATTCCGGCACCGGCAGAAATCCCGAGGATAATCCCGAGCAATCCGCCCAATTGTCCGATCACCAAAGTCTCTATAAAAAACTGCATCGCAATCGTGCTCTTTTTCGCGCCAAGCGCTTTCCGGACACCGATTTCACGGGTTCTTTCCGTCACCGAAACCAGCATGATATTCATCAGCGCAATCGACGAACCGAAAATGGTGATGATTCCGATAATCCAGGCCGAAAGCCCGAGATATTGCGTAATACTGAGGATTTTATTGATGAGGTCGTCGCTTCTGGAAATGCCAAAATTATTGTCTTCGACAGGATTCAGTTTGCGCACGCGCCGCATCGTACTGTTGGCATGATCCACCGCCTGGTCAATCAATTCCTTTTTGTCAATCATCGTACTAATCGTATAGTTGATATTGGGTGCGGTAAATATCGAACGCGCGACCTGAATCGGAATCATCACGCGCAAATCCTGGCTGTTGCCGAAAGTCGAGCCTTTTTCTTTCAGCACGCCGATGACCCTGAATTTGGCGCCGCGGATGGAAATCACCTTGTCAATTGGATTCACGTCTTTGAGCAAATCCTTTTCAAAATCAGAACCGACCACGCAAACCGAAGCATTGTTCTGTATGTCGAAAGCCGTAAAGTTCCTGCCCAGCGTCGTTTCCGAGCCCGTATTGACAAGATAATATTCATCGACACCCAAAACCGTAATCTCCGGATCTGTTTTGCGCGATTCAAACTTAGCCTCGGCCTTGGAAGTCGCGGTAAACGAAAGCGAAACGTGTGTCAGCGGATACGTGTATTTTTCCTTGAATGCGACGGCTTCGGGATAGGAGATGATCGGATTCACTTTCCGCTTGCGGTTGCCGCCGTCCATCTGTGCCGAAATGTCGTATTGCTCAATAGTAAAGGTGTTGGCGCCCATCGATGCGAAGTCGCTCGACAGCTGATTCTCGAGTGCGGCCACAATCGTCAGGATGCAGACCAGCGCCGTAATCCCGATGGCGATAATCAAAACGGTAAGGATGGTGCGCAACAGCTGCGTCTTGATCGAGCCCAGGGCAATCCGGATATTTTCTTTGAGCAGCTTAAACATAGTTCGTTTTTGATGCCACTAAAGTAAGGACTTAGTTGGTTAAAAGCATCCGGTTTTTGCGCAAAAAATGGTATTATTGTATTCCAAAGAAAATCACATGAAATCTTCCATTTATCAATTGGCGGCTCTTGCGCTGTGCCTCGCTTCCGCAAATGTTACGCTGGCCCAGGATTCCAAAATCATCAGTAAAAACAATGAATATACTGTTTTTTCAGACGGCGTGAAACAGGGACAATTTTCGGCAAAGGCGCTTTCGGCTAACGAACTGGTATCGGATTACCAAAGCCCGAAGAACGAATCGGTTTCTTCCAGAATCGAATTCAAATTCAGCATCAACGGCAAGGACAACGAAATGAAAGCAGGCGTGAACCATTTATTTAATTTCACCCAAAACGCATCCGAAACGCCATTGATAAAATTTGGCGAACCATTGAAACTGGCTTCCGAAACAGAAACGCAAATCAAACCCGACAGCAAATTAAAAATCCGGCTTGACCTCAGAAATGCGTTGACCGAAATCAAATCCAAAGGTTATTTCACCACTTTTAAAGGCGACAAGATTTTTAAGGAGGATTTCAAACACGTCTATGTGGCCGGAGCAACGGCGCCACTTTCGTGGGATTTCGACAACCTGCACCAAAAGCCCGAACTCGAAATGAAAGATCCCGATGGCGACGGCATTTATGAAACCGAACTCATTTTCAACGCCAAAAAAGACCAGAAAGTCACTGCAGGAAACTGGAAACAAACCAAAAACACATCGGCGTTCCCACAATACAGTTCCAATTATATGCTCACCGACGCTTTGTACAATCTGGCTTTAGAGGAAATGATCAACGCCGTCGAACCCGACAGCACATTCCGCACCGGAAAAGAATGGGCAGGCGTCTGGACGCGCGACATCAGCTACAGTATTATCCTTTCGATGGCGAACCTGCAACCGAAAGTGGCGATGAACAGCCTGATGCGGAAAGTCAACGCCAATAAAAGAATCATCCAGGATACCGGAACCGGCGGCGCTTATCCGTGTTCGACCGACCGGATCGTATGGGCGACCGCAGCCTGGGAAGTCTATAAAACGACCGGCGATAAAAAATGGCTCGAAAGCTCGTACGAAATCATCAAAAATTCAATCGAGGACGATTATCTGGTCGCTTATGATTATGAAACCGGACTCGTACGCGGCGAATCGTCGTTCCTCGACTGGCGCGAACAGACCTATCCGCGGTGGATGCAGCCTGCCGATATCTACGAATCGGAGAATCTGGGGACAAATGCCGTGCATTACCAGGCGAATGTCATCCTGTCTGAAATGGCAAAAATCCTGAACCACAACGATGTTTCCGAAAAGCACAAAGCGCTCGCCGAAAAGATAAAAACCGGAATAAATAAATATTTATGGATGGCCGACAAAGGCTATTATGCGCAGTATTTATATGGGCGCAATTTCAAAATCCAGTCGGCAAGATCGGAAGCTTTGGGCGAAGCGTTGTGTGTTTTGTTCGGCATCGCCGACGCGGAAAAAGCGCAGTCGGTTGTAGCGAAAACTCCGGTTACCGTTTACGGAATTTCGTGCCTTTACCCACAGATTCCGGGCATTCCGCCGTACCATAACAATGCAGTCTGGCCATTTGTGCAATCGTATTGGGCATTGGCTTCGGCAAAATCGGGAAATGAGAATTCGGTATTGGAATCGATTGCGGCGATCGATCGCCCTGCCGCTTTGTTCCTGACGAATAAGGAGAATTTTGTAGCGGGCAACGGCGATTACGCAGGGACGGAAATCAATTCGAGCAATATGCTGTGGAGCCTTTCTGGAAGTTTGTCGATTATCCATAAGGTGATTTTCGGGATGGAATTCCAAAGTGATAAATTGGTTTTTCATCCGTTCGTGCCCAGGAATTTAGAAGGCGCGCGGACCTTGTCGAATTATAAATATAGAAACGCCGTGCTCGATATTGCGATGGAAGGTTTTGGGAATACGATCAAGTCGTTTACGCTTGACGGAAAATCGGTAACACCGGAAATTCCGGCGACGCTCAAAGGAAAGCACAGCATCAAAATCATTTTGGACAATTCGCTGCCGATAACGGCCGGCATTAATAAAAAGGAAAATTATTTTTCGCCCGAAACGCCTTCCGTTACTTTAAAAAATGAGGAACTGTCGTGGCCGCCAATTGAAAATGCCGCCGTTTACCAGATTTTGAAAAACGGAAAGATCGCCGACCAAACGGCAAAGAGTACATTCAGAATCCCAACTTCAGGTTATTCGGAATATCAGGTGATTGCGGTCGATGCGAATGGTGTCAGTTCGTTTGCGAGCGAGCCATTGATGGTTTCCAAACCTGAAAACACAACCATTTACGAAGTCGAAACTCTCTTGCCGAAAGCCGATTTTCCGTACAAAGGATTTTCCGGAAACGGCTTCGTGGAAACTTCAAAGACAAGTCATTCTAAGATGGAATTCCCAATAACGGTTAACGAATCCGGAATGTATATGATTGATTTCCGCTATGCAAACGGAAACGGGCCGACCAACACCGAAAATAAATGCGCCATAAGAAGCCTAAAGGAAAAAGATAAATTTCTGGGGACTTTCGTGTTTCCGCAGCGCGGCGTGCAGGAGTGGAGCAATTGGGGTTTCAGCAACGGCGTGAAAGTGTACCTTGAAAAAGGGAAGCACAATCTCGTTTTGGTTTTGGATCCGGCGAACGAAAACATGAACGGCGCAGTGAACCAGGCGATGCTGGATTATTTGCGATTGGTGAAAATCGATTAAATTTTTCCCAACGCAAAAGAACTTCGTTTAAAAAATAAGATATTTGCACCCTGATTTTATACTATAAAAATGGCACAGAAACCGAGCATCCCGAAAGGCACCAGAGATTTTTCACCCGCTGAGGTGGCGAAAAGACAATACATCATGCAGATCATGAGGAGCCATTTCGAGAAATTCGGCTACCAGCCGATTGAGACGCCGTCTTTTGAGAATTCGGACACCTTGATGGGAAAATATGGGGAAGAAGGCGATCGGCTGATTTTTAAGATTTTGAATTCGGGGGATTATCTGGCGAAAGCAGACGAATCACATTTGGCGAATAAAGACAGTTTGAAACTGACTGCTGCTATTTCCGAAAAAGCGCTGCGCTACGACCTTACCGTTCCATTTGCACGCTATGTCGTACAACACCAAAACGAAATCGAATTTCCATTTAAACGTTACCAGATCCAGCCGGTTTGGCGCGCCGATCGTCCGCAGAAAGGGCGTTTCCGCGAATTTTACCAGTGCGATGCCGATGTCGTGGGTTCGACGAGTTTGTGGCAGGAGGTCGAATTGGTGCAATTGTACGATTCGGTTTTCAGTGCGTTGGGATTGAAAGGCGTGACAATCAAGATCAACAACCGGAAAATATTATCGGGAATCGCCGAAGTGATCGGGGCGAAAGATAAATTGATCGACTTCACCGTGGCTTTGGACAAGCTCGACAAGATAGGTGAAGATGGCGTCAAAAAGGAAATGACCGAGAAAGGGATTTCTGCGGAAGCGATCGAAAAAGTCCAGCCGTTATTCAATTTCACCGGAAATATTTCAGAGAAAATAAGCAAACTTTCCGATTTGCTTTCATCTTCGGAAGAAGGCAAAAAAGGAATCGAGGAACTGCGTTTCATCTGTGACAACATCCGGATTTTAGGATTGAAAGATTCAATTTTGGATCTCGATGTGACTTTGGCGCGCGGTCTCAATTATTACACAGGCGCCATTTTCGAAGTTGCACCACCCGGATCGGTTGCGATGGGATCGATCGGCGGCGGCGGAAGATACGACGACCTGACCGGAATTTTCGGGCTTAAAAATATGAGCGGCGTTGGGATCTCTTTCGGCCTCGACCGGATTTACCTCGTGCTTGAGGAACTCGGTTTGTTTCCCGAAACAGTCACATCAACATCCAAAGCATTGTTCATTAATTACGGCGAAAAAGAATCGTTATACGCGATGCAGGCGATTACAAAACTTCGCGATTTAGGAATCAGCGTAGAAATGTATCCGGACAGCGCCAAAATCGGAAAACAGTTCCAACATGCCGAGAAACGCGGGATTCCGTATGTGGTTATCGCCGGCGAAACAGAGATGAATTCGCAACAGTTTGGACTGAAGGATTTGGTTTCCGGCGCGCAGATTTCAGTTGGTTTAGCAGAATTAGCAGACAAATTAGCATA
>DATHGE010000233.1:0-3269 GCA_035317805.1 Flavobacterium sp.
TCATAAGTGCCTTGCGCGACAAGCTTTCCGCCGAAAGTCCCGGCTTCCGGACCGATGTCGATGATCATATCGGCGGCTTTCATGATGTCTTCGTCATGTTCGACCACGATGACCGTATTTCCGAGATCGCGAAGGGAAATCAATACGTTTATGAGCCGCTCGGTATCTTTCGGATGCAGGCCGATACTCGGTTCGTCGAGAATATACATCGAACCGACCAAGCTGCTTCCCAAAGAAGTCGCAAGGTTGATGCGCTGTGATTCGCCGCCTGAAAGCGAAGCGGAATTCCGGTTTAGGGTGAGGTAATTGAGCCCGACTTCAACAAGGAATTTCAAACGGTTGTTGATTTCAATCAGCAGTCTTTTGGCGACTTTCTGGTCAAATTCATTCAATTCCAATTCATTGAAGAAAGTCACGAGTTTCCTGATCGGCAAATCGACAAGGTCGGAAATCGTCTTCCCGCCAATTTTCACATACGAAGCCTCCACGCGCAGGCGTTTGCCTTTGCAGGACCAGCATTTGGTTTTTCCGCGGTATCTCGAAAGCATCACGCGGTTTTGGATTTTATAGTTTTTTTCCTCGAGTTCCCTGAAGAAAGCGTCAAGGCCCTGGAAATATTCGTTGCCTTTCCAGACAAGGTCTTTCTGTTCGTCAGCGAGTTCAAAATAAGGCTTGTGGATTGGGAAATCGAACTTGTAAGCGTTTTTGACGAGCTCATCGCGATACCAGCCCATGCTTTCGCCGCGCCACGGAAAAATTGCGTTCTCGTATACGGACAAGGCGGTGTTTGGAATGACCAACTCTTCATCGATACCAATAATGTTTCCGTAGCCTTCGCACACCGGACAGGCGCCGTATGGATTGTTGAAGCTGAAGAGATGCACGTTCGGCTCGAGAAACGAAATGCCGTCGAGTTCAAAATTATTGCTGTAAGAAAATCGTTTGTCCGAATCCAATTCCTGCAGGTAGCAAATGCCTTTGCCTTCGAAAAATGCGGTCTGCACGGCATCCGAAAGGCGGTTGAAGAATTCCTCTTCGTCCTTTACGACAATCCTGTCGATAATCAGGTAGACGGATTTATTCTTGAGGCCGGCATTGTCGAGTTCGTCCAGACGTATGGTTTCGCCTTCGACAAAAATCCTTGAAAAACCCTGCTGCAGCAAGACTTTTAATTTCTCCTCGATCGTCCTGCCTTTTTCGGGATAAATCGGTGCGAGGAGCAGCCATTTGCTGTCTTGTTCGAATGTCTTGACGTCGTCCATGACGTCGGTGACGGTGTCTTTTTTGACTTCCTGCGCGGAAACCGGTGAAAAGGTCTTTCCGATCCTTGCATAAAGCAATTTGAGGTAATCGTAAATTTCTGTTGAAGTACCGACGGTGGAACGCGCATTGGTCGTATTGACTTTCTGCTCGATTGCAATTGCGGGTGCGATGCCTTTGATGTATTCTACTTTTGGCTTGTCGAGGCGGCCTAAAAACTGGCGTGCATAGGAAGACAAGCTTTCTACGTAACGGCGCTGCCCTTCGGCATATAAAGTATCGAATGCGAGCGATGATTTTCCGGAGCCCGAAAGCCCGGTAATCACGACCAGTTTGTTTCTGGGAATGGCGACATCAAGGTTCTTGAGGTTGTGCACCTGCGCACCTTTGATGATGATATTTTTCTTTGGTTCGAGCGTGGCAATATCCTGGGTTTTCATAGCAAATAAGTGAATGTTTGCAAAGGTAATTAATTATGGAACAGTTTGATTTGGATAGCGATTACAATTTTGTGTTAATGTAAAGCCGGTTTCACGCTCTTTTGTTGTGGATGCAGGTTATATTCACTAAAACAAAGCAACCAAATATTATTATCCAGGAATTGAGAAGGAAATAGTATAAAAAAAATGATAAAATTGTTTATTATTGTATTATAACTGTTAAATGTTGGAATAATATTTGTTTTCTATTTTTTAATTATGCTATATTTGGGTATTAATTAATCAAACTTTAACATTGCGCCTATAATAAAAAACTACTTTTTAGAGATAATCTCAAAATTCAAACAAAACTAAAAGGTAATTTTATGGCTAATGTTCAAACCCCAGACGCTTTATTGGTGAAAAGTTATGTTGCAGGTGACGAAAGTGCTTTAGCGACATTAATCAGTAGGCATGAATCAAAAATTTACGGTTTCATCTATTCTAAAATAGCCGACCGTGATATTTCAGACGATATTTTCCAGGACACTTTCATTAAAGTGATTAAAACCCTGAAATCCAATTCCTATAACGAAGAAGGCAAATTCCTTCCTTGGGTGATGCGTATCGCACACAACCTGATCATCGACCATTTCAGGAGAAACAAGAAAATGCCGATGTTTCGCGAAACAGACGAGTTCTCTATTTTTTCGATCATGACCGATAATTCGATGACGATTGAAAACCAGATGATTTCCGATCAGGTCGAAAGGGATTTGAAAAAACTAATCGAAGAGCTTCCGCAGGACCAGAAAGAAGTATTGGTGATGCGAATCTACCAGGACCTAAGTTTCAAGGAAATCTCAGAACTCACAGGCGTTTCCATCAATACGGCCTTAGGCAGAATGAGATACGCACTAATGAACCTCAGAAAGGTAATCGACAAGCATCAAATTATTTTGACCAACTAATAATATTTAAAATAATATTGCGTTGTAGTATGAACGAACAACAAATACTGCAATATGGCAAAAATTTACTCTAAAAAAACATTAGTTACCAGTTCCATGAAACCTAAAAAAGAGACCATATCTTTTTTATTAAGTTACTCCAAAGCACTGAGCTTTTATAAAGTGGGTAAAATGAATATTGAAACGATAGCTAATTAAGAAAACATCCCGATACTCATCGGGATGTTTTTTTATAATATTCCTCCAACACCGATTTTCTTCCAATTTTTTTGGTAATGATGTCATTTTCCAGATTCCAGCCACGCGCAGGCGAATATTCCCTGCCGTACCAGATGATCTGAAGATGCAGTTCATTCCACAATGCTTTCGGAAAAACGGCTTTTGCATCTTTCTCGGTCTGAACCACATTTTTCCCGTCCGACAATCCCCAACGGTACATCAACCGGTGAATGTGCGTATCAACCGGAAACGCAGGAATACCAAAAGCCTGACTCATCACAACGCTCGCCGTTTTATGCCCAACCGCAGGCAGTTCTTCCAAACCTTCAAAACTCTGCGGCACCTCACCGTTGTATTTGTCGATCAGGATTTGCGAAAGCCCGTGGATGCCTTTCGATTT
>DATHGE010000234.1:0-7712 GCA_035317805.1 Flavobacterium sp.
GCGTATTGATCACATGCACGCCTTTCGAACGTGCATAATCCACATCGATATTGTCCATCCCAACGCCACCGCGCCCGATTATCTTAAGGTTCGGGCAAGCGTCGATGATATCCTGGCGCACTTTCGTCGCACTGCGCACCAAAACCACCGAAATGTTATTTTCATTCACATAATTCGCAACCTGTTCCTGCGCGACTTTCGTCGTAATCACTTCAAATCCGCCTTTTTCGAGCGCCTTGATACCGCTTTTCGAGATTCCGTCGTTGGCTAATACTTTCATTTTGTTTATTCGTTGATCTGTTAATTTGTTAGTTTGTTTGTCATTGCGAGCCGTCATTGCGAGGAACGAAGCAAACTCAGGCAATCTTTATTATTAGAAGCTGTTTCCTGCTTTCCGCTTTATCTTGTCATTGCGAGCGAAGCGAAGCAATCTCCGGCAGGTTTGTCCAATCGCAATGTCAAGGATGCCGCTGCAATCAGGGCTATTCATTCGTAAATATTGACAATTGTCGTCAAAAGCAAGTTTTAAAATACCTGACAGCCACTGGCTGTCCTCCTTTTAATTTCAAATAATCAGGGCTAGGCAGTCGCCATTCCCGAAACCTTATTCTCAAAAGCCTTCATCACGTTCACCAGAACCTGTACGCTTTCCAATGGCAATGCATTGTACATTGATGCGCGGTAACCGCCAACAGAACGGTGGCCCGGAATTCCCGAAATGCCCGCCGCTTTCCACATCTCATCAAAGATCGGGGCCTGCGCTTCGTCGTTCAAAAGGAAAGTCGCGTTCATCACGCTTCGGTCTTCTTTGTTTGCTGTTCCTCGGAAATAGGGGTTCCGGTCGATTTCGGCATATAATAATTCTGCTTTTGCGTTGTTGATTTTTTCGATAGCCGGAATGCCGCCCAGGTTTTTAAGCCACTGTAAAGTCAGCAACGAAGCGTAAATCGCAAATACCGGCGGTGTATTGTACATGCTTTCCTTTTCAATATGTGCTGCATAGCTGAGCATTCCCGGAATGGTGCGTCCGTTTTTGCCGAGGATTTCTTCTTTAACTACAACCAATGTGGCACCGGCCGGCCCCATATTTTTCTGCGCGCCTGCATAGATCAGGTCGAAACTGGTGAAATCCAATTGGCGCGAAAAGATATCCGAACTCATGTCGCAAACCACAGGAATATCGGTCCCGGGAAATGATTTCATCTGTGTCCCGAAAATCGTGTTGTTGGAAGTGCAATGGAAATAATCCGCATCGGCCGGAATCTCAAACCCTTTCGGAATGTGCGTGTAATTTTCACTTTTAGACGAACCTACAACAACCGTTTCTCCAAAAGCCTTCGCCTCCTTGATTGCGCCTGCTGCCCAGGTTCCGGTATCGAGATAGGCGGCTTTACCGTTTTCTCTCATTAAATTATAAGGAACCATAAGGAACTCCAGGCTGGCGCCACCATGTAAAAATAATGCCTGATAGCCCTTTCCGGTAAGCCCGAGCAATTCCAAAACCAAAGCGCGCGCTTCTTCCATAATGGCAACAAAATCCTTGCTGCGGTGTGAAATCTCGAGAATGGATAAGCCCGAATTGTTATAATTGAGAATGGCCTGGGCCGATTTCTCGAAAACTTCCTGCGGTAAAATGCAAGGCCCTGCGCTATAATTGTGTTTTTTCATCGTAGTTGTTAAATTCCAGAAATTTAAGTCGCAAATTTCGGAAATACAAAACGAAACGGTAATTCTTTTTGGAAATAATTACCCATTGTTATTAACAAAAACGTTGTAGTTGACAAGCGATTTTGGTTAGTTTTTGATGATTTTGAAAGTCTGGTTTTGTCCTTCTGCGGAAGTTAATTTTACGAGATACATTCCGGTTGCAAGGTTTTGTAAAGACAATTCTGTTGGATTTTCCTGAGTCAGCAGCAATTTTCCGGTGACCGAATAGACTTCCGCTTTTTCAATATCTTTACCTGAAGCTTTCACAAACAATTTGTCGGCTGTCGGATTTGGATAAACTGAAACACCTGCTTTGTCAAATTTAGAAGTACCCAGCGTGACATCAAAAATGTAGGCTTTCCCGGCAGAGAAAGTTCCTTCCTGCGGCGCACCGATGAGTAAATTGTTTCCACTAACCGCCAATACAGAACCGAAAAAGTCATCACTTGCCGATGGTCCGCCGCTATAAAACGTATTTTGGAGATTCCAGGTTTCGCCGTTTAGACGATAATGCAATAAAGGGAATTTCCTTTCCATCGCTAAAATATAAGTATCAGATCCTAAAAACACATTGTCGCCGCTAACGACGATTTTGCTGAAAATCTGGTCCGACTGAGCAACGTTAAAGCCGCCGCTTAAAATCCAGTTTCCTTCGTTTTCACTCATAATATTAACGCCATTAAAATTGTCCATGATTCCCGGAATCCCAAAAGCGACAAAGTAAATCTGGTCGTTGGCAAGAGTGAAATCCTTGATAATGAATTCAAGGTTGCCCAAAGGCCCGATCGAATTTTGGAAAACAACATTGTCGTTATTTATTTCATACAGATAAATAAAATTATATCCTGTAACATTCCCGTTATTGGAAGCAATCATTACCCTGTTACCGTCTGTCTCTATTTTCGATCCAAATTGATGAACACCAAATTCAGTATTTGTTGCCGTTAACTTCTGGCTGAATGCCCATTCGGTTCCGTTGAATTTATACACATAAACGGCACCACTATTAACATCAGGCTGTGATGTTTCGGACTCTTCCTCGGTTGCGGAAACAAATAGAAGATTGCCAACCACTTTTACATAACTGCCAAAGTGATCATTTGCGCTGGCATCAGGAGCGGTAATTTTTTGGTAATTACTTTGCCAGATACCGTTAACTTTCCGATGCACATACACGGCTCCGCAATTGGAGACCGGTAAATCATGTACAAGCGAACCAATAGCGAGAAAATTATTGCTGATTGAAATTTTCAAACCATAAGCATCATTGCCCGGCGCATCTTCAGGATAAAAATCATTAACTTGGCTCAAAGTGCCATCATTACTGAAAACATATACTTTTCCCATGCTGGTCGGACCAGTGGCAAAGTTCCAGCCGCTGGAAACCGCAATATCAGTACCGCTGATGTCAACCGCAGTTCCGAACATGATACCGCTGGCATCTGAGGTCGGATAAAAAGCAACCGGTGTTTGCGAAAAAGAGAAAGTGCAGAAAAATAATAAGAGAAAAGTAGTTTTTTTCATTGTGTCTTGGTTTGACACAAATATAACCAATTAAATTTCCTGTAAGAATATTATAGTGTTAACGCTGTCCGCGTAATCCCAAAGCTGCGGTTTTTGCGTTTGCCCGAATGCAATGCTGTCATTTGTCAAATTATTTGAAACGACGCACTGTATCTGGTCTTTATCATTTTCGAGCCGGACGCGAATCTCGTTCAAATCTTTATAAAACTCATAAAAAACACTAGAAATAGGCGAGGCGTAACTCGTGTCTTCCTTAATCGTCAGAAATTCATTGTCGAGTAATTTGAAGTTGCTCATCAGGAAAACCGCCTTGTTGTAATCGTAATTGTTGGCGTATCTTTCATATTTGATGACATCCTGGAATTCATACATGGCAATGAAGAAGTTGTCGAAATTATAACCTTCAGGCACAAACAATTTGGAAACGTTCCTGCAGCCCAATCCGAAATAACGGAATATATCTTCGCCCAAAGCGATCAATTCCGCTTTCGATTCATCGCCAGTCAAAACCGCAACCGAATTCCGGTTTTTACGGATAATCGACGGCTTGTCCTTAAAATAATACTCAAAATACCTTGCCGTATTGTTGCTTCCGGTGGCGATCACGGCGTCGAAATTCTCAAGCCTGCCTTCGGTAAACGCAATGAAATTTTCCAGATCCGGGTCAATCGAAATTAAATATTTCGCCAGAAACGGCAGCAAATGCTGGTCGTTCGAAGATGTTTTTACCAAGGCTTTATGTCCCGAAATGATCACGCATAAAAAATCATGGAAACCGACAAGCGGAATATTCCCCGCCAAAATCAACCCGACCTTTTTCGGTTCAACAGCTTTCAAATCATAAGCCGAAAGCCATTGATCGAGGTTTTCCTTTGTGAGCGCTTCCGCCCAGGACCTGATGGCAAAATGAACCTGTTCGGGCGTATACCAGCCGTTGTGCGACTGTGACAATTCGATCAGTTTGAGGAAGTCGTCAAAAAACAAATCATTGTTGCGGACGGCAGGATCCTTAACGCTTTCTTCTTCAGAAAACTGGCTTAGGAATTTCCCGAGTTCGATGAAAGCGTTTTTTTTATCTTCTGTAGCCATAGATTTGCGTATGAATTGTTTTGGACGTAATTTTGCGCAAAAATAAGCTATAATTGGCGATTTACAACAGAAAGAAAAGTTAACTGTTTCGGCAGGTCCGACACAAAATCGTAAATTACCATACAAATTAAATTACCATGGCAATTATAATAACAGACGAATGTATCAACTGCGGCGCTTGTGAGCCGGAATGCCCGAATACCGCAATTTATGAAGGCGCCGACGACTGGCGTTATAAAGACGGGACGGCATTAAGGGGGAAAGTGATTTTGCCTTCGGGCGAAGCAATCGATGCAGAGGCGCCACAGACCCCTGTTTCCGACGAAATCTATTATATCGTTCCGGGAAAATGCACCGAATGTAAAGGTTTCCACGACGAACCGCAATGCGCCGCCGTTTGCCCGGTAGACTGCTGTGTTCCTGATGGCGATCATGTCGAAAGCGAGGAAACGCTTTTAAACCGCCAGGCGTTCCTGCATAACGAATAACATTTAAATTTAAAGCATAAAAAAATCCTGAGCGTTAACTCAGGATTTTCTTTTTCATAGCAGCAAATTCTCTTATTTTGATCTTGTGTATTTTTCAACGGTAACTTTATCCGATTTGTCATCGTAAGTTTCCAGTACCAAATTTCCGTCGGTATCAAAATAACCGATTGAAGTTTTGTTATTGGCCCTGTAGATATAACTGTTGGTTGATGTTCTTCTGAGCAATGCCGGTTTTTTCATATCGCTTCCCATCACCGTATATCCCGAAGCATCGAGGTTAACTTTATAGTCTTTTCCGTTGTAATTGTATACCGAAGAACGGTCGGTCATCACTGTTCTTGTACTTCCGTCAGGATTGGTGACTTGTGTGGTGGAGGTGACTTGTGTTGGCGTGACTTCCATTTCTTTATTCAACGGATCGCCTTTGGTATCCTTGAATTTGATGTCCTGCGCTTCGGTCGTTTTTTGTTCTTTTACGAGTTGTTTCTGGCCATCCGAATCTTTTACGGTCGTAACAGTCGTTTTGGAAGTCTCGGTAACATTTGTGTTTTGGGCCTGCATATTTAATGTAAATAATACTGCGGCAATTCCTAAAGCTAGATTTTTCATGATATTGTGCTATTTGTTTTGTTTTACAAAGCTACAGCAGGTGTATATTTTAACATTTACACAATTAGTTTTAAGTTTTACATAATTCCGCAAAAGGGAAAAGAAATACTATATTTGCACACTTTTTAAAAACAGTTTATATGAAAGCAGGAATCGTAGGGTTACCGAATGTAGGAAAATCAACGTTGTTCAATTGTCTGTCGAATGCCAAAGCGCAGAGTGCCAACTTCCCGTTTTGCACCATCGAACCCAACATTGGCGTGGTAAATGTCCCTGATCCGAGAATCGAAAAACTGGAAGAACTGGTCAAACCCGAACGCGTCCAGATGGCTACCGTTGACATTGTCGACATTGCCGGACTCGTAAAAGGCGCCAGTAAAGGTGAAGGCCTCGGAAACCAATTTCTTGGAAATATCCGCGAATGCAACGCGATCATCCACGTTTTGCGCTGCTTCGACAACGACAACATCGTTCATGTCGACGGAAACGTAAACCCAATCCGCGACAAGGAAACCATCGATATCGAACTGCAGCTCAAAGATCTTGAGAACGTCGAAAAGCGTCTCGAAAAAGTGAACCGTGCCGCAAAAACCGGAAATAAGGAAGCGCAAACGGAGAAAGCTTTACTGGACAGAATCCGCGAAGCATTATTGCAGGCCAAATCGGCGCGCACCATCAAACCGCAAAACAACGATGAAGAAGTCCTTATGGAAGGCTTCCAGCTCATCACCGCAAAACCGGTATTGTATGTTTGCAATGTGGATGAAAGTTCGGCCGTCAAAGGAAATGCTTACGTAGACCAGGTTCGCGAACTCGTAAAAGACGAAGACGCCGAAGTCATTGTCCTTTCCGTAGGCGCCGAAGCCGACATCACCGAACTCGAAAGTTACGAAGAACGCCAGGTTTTCCTCGAAGACATGGGCTTATCAGAGCCGGGAGCTTCAGTTCTTATCCGTGCCGCCTACAAATTACTCAAACAGCAAACCTATTTCACCGCTGGCGTTAAGGAAGTCCGTGCGTGGACCATCAATATCGGGGCTACCGCACCACAGGCAGCCGGAGTCATCCACACCGATTTCGAAAAAGGATTCATCCGCGCCGAAGTGATCGCCTACGACGATTATGTCGCTTTTGGCACAGAAGCCAAAGTAAAGGAAGCCGGAAAACTCAAAGTGGAAGGAAAAGAATACATCGTTAAAGACGGCGACGTGATGCATTTCAGGTTCAACGTGTAGTTTAGTAGAAGCAAGAAGCAAGAGTCAGGATTAAAATCTTGGCTCTTGCTTCTTGACTTTTTTATGGCGTTTCCCTGCGGGTCGCGCTTTCTGTTGCAATCTGTCATTGCGAACCACTTTTGTCATTGCGAACGCAGCGTGGCAATCTCGCAATGTCAGGATTTCCACTCCAATCGCTAACGCAATCGTCCCAACCTTATTAAAACAAAGTTTGTAACTTAGCCGATCAAAAAACAGCAACCCAGCAACTCTTCCAAATGAAAATCATCGCCTTCGCCGGATCCAATTCCAAAAATTCCATCAATAAGAAACTCGCGACCTACGCCGCATCTTTGTTCAAAAATGCCGACGTGACGGTTTTGGATCTCAACGATTATGCGATGCCGCTCTTTAGCGTCGACCTCGAAAAGGAAATTGTCCAGGAACCGAAAGCGCTCGAATTCCTCGAAAAATTATCCCACGCGGACCTGATCATCCTTTCGCTTGCCGAAAATAACGGCAATTATTCGGCGGCCTTTAAAAATGTATTCGATTGGGCGTCGCGAATCAACAAGCACGTTTTTCAGGAAAAGGACATGCTGCTCATGGCGACTTCTCCGGGGCAAAGAGGTGGACAGAGCGTACTTGAAATTGCACAGAACAACCTGCCGCGCTACGGCGCCAACATCAAAGCGGTATTTTCACTCCCGGTATTCAACCAGAATTTTGATATCGAAAGTGGCAAGATTACCGAAGAAATATTCGACAATCAATTGCGCGAAATCGTACAAAACTTTAATAAAGCTTAACAGTTTCTGGCAGGATTGTTGACCTTCGGGGCGCATGAAAAAAAGAATTCCAACCTACTTCAAATTAGCGTGTTTGCTGCTTTTCCTTTGTGCGAACACGATGTTTTCCCAGCAATACGACCCAATCGACAACCTTGTCAAAGCCTATCCAAAATCATTCTCAAGCCCGGAAAGGCTCGCTGAAAAAATCAACGCCGATTTCACCACCGAAACAGAAAAAGCCCGCGCCATTTTTACCTGGATCGGACTCAACATCAAATACGATCTCAAAG
>DATHGE010000235.1:0-5870 GCA_035317805.1 Flavobacterium sp.
TTTCCCCGAACCCGGCGGCCCGATCAGGATGATGTTGTGCCCACCCGCCGCTGCGATTTCCATACAGCGCTTGATGCTTTCCTGTCCTTTGACATCGCTGAAATCGAATTCGGGAAAATCCAAAGTCTTATAAAACTCTTCGCGGGTATTGATGGTTGTGGGTTCGATCGTGCCCTTGCCTTCAAAAAAATCGATGACTTCCTGCACATTTTCTACTCCGAAAACATCCAATCCATCCACAATCGCGGCTTCTTTTACATTTTGCCTGGGCAGGAAAAAACCTTTAAAGCCTTCTTCGCGCGCCTTTATCGCAATCGGCAATGCACCTTTGATCGGTTGCAAGCTTCCGTCGAGCGACAATTCTCCCATAATGATGTAGCGGTCGGTTTCCTCAGAGTGGATTTGGCCCGAAGCCACCAAAATGCCAACCGCCAATGTCAAATCGTAGGCAGAACCTTCTTTCCTTAAATCGGCCGGGGCCATGTTGATCGTGATTTTTTTGCCGGGCATGGCATAACCGTTGTTCTTCAGCGCGGCGGCAATTCGGTAGCTGCTTTCCTTGATGGCGTTGTCGGGAAGTCCTACAAGATGGTAACCGATTCCCTTGTCTATATTGACTTCAACGGTAATTGTCGTGGCTTCGACACCGAAAACGGCGCTTCCGAAAATTTTTACTAGCATGGCGTATATTTTTATTTTGGCGTGTAATGAAAGCTAAATTTAAGGAAATATTGGTAGCATCGGTAATTATCAATAAAAAAATCCCAACTGATGAAGTTGGGATTTTTTTATTATTTGAATTTCGAAATGCCTTCCGTAAGCCATTTGTGATAGTCGTCAATATTTGGCGTGTATCCGATCGGCTCATTAAGCGTATTTTCTTCGGCATCGATAAGTACGTAAAACGGACGCGCATTCGTACCGTATTTCTGTCTTTGGAACTCGCTCCATTTTTGCCCGACCGTCTTGATTTTCGAACCGGTTTCTTTAGAGATGTACTGTTCCGCTTCGGGCAGGTCAATCCTTTCATCGCCGAATAAGGAAATGAGAACGACATCGTTCCTGAGGATTTTTAAAACCTTTTCATCCGACCAGACGTTATTTTCGGTGAGCCTGCAATTCTGGCAAGCGCGTCCGGTGAAATCGATCAAAACCGGTTTTTTCATTTTTCTGGCATAGGCCAATCCGACGTTATAATCTTCAAACGAAACGATCTTATGCGGGCCAAAAACGGCGCCTTCCGGCAAAGCGGCTTCAGCAACATTTCCTCCTGCCGAACCGCCAAAACCCATCGGGCTTTCACTGTAATTCTGCGGCGGCGGGAAAGCGCTGATCAGTTTGAGCGGCGCGCCCCAAAGTCCGGGAATAAGGTAAATCGCGAAAGATAAAGTCAGTACCGCAAACAACATTCTTCCGACTGAGATAAACGGCAGCGGACTGTCATGCGGCAGGCTGTATTTTCCGAAAAGATACAACGCCAAAGCAAGGAAAATCCCAATCCAGATGGCAAGGAAAACCTCCCTTTCGAGCAAATGCAACTGCAGAACCAGGTCGGCATTCGAAAGGAATTTAAACGCCAAGGCCAATTCAATAAATCCAAAAACGACTTTCACCGTATTGAGCCAGCCTCCGGATTTCGGCAGGTTGCCCAACAAGCTTGGCGCAAACGCAAAGAACATAAACGGCAAAGCCAATCCGAGTCCGAAACCAAGCATCGCAATCGATAAGATCATCGCGCCGCCGTCTGAATTGAGCGCCGTTCCGAGCACAAATCCCAAAGCCGGGCCGATACACGAAAACGAGACAATAATCAGCGTCAATGCCATAAAAAAGATACCTATGAGTCCGCCCGAATTGGAAGCGTTATCCACCTTATTCGCAAACTTGTTCGGCAACGCGATTTCAAAAGCGCCGAAGAACGAGATCGCAAAAGTGACGAATATGATGAAAAAGAATATGTTCAGGTAAACGTTGGTCGAAATATCCGAAAAGACATCGCGGCTGATGCCTTCGATCAGGTGAAACGGCAGCGTGATTGCGATACAGATCGCCACAATGCAGAAGCCGTAGAAAAAGGCGTTGAATTTTCCTTTGGCCTTACTCACCGATTGCTTGAGGAAAAAACTCACCGTCATCGGGATCATCGGGAAAACGCAGGGCGTAATTGTTGCGATCAATCCGCCAAGGATCGAGCCTATAAATATCGTCCAGATGCTTTTGCTTTCCTTCTTTTCGGTTGGTTTTCCTGCAGCAGAATCCGCTTTTACAGTAGTCTTATTTGCCGTTGAATCTGCAGAAACGACAGCCGGGACAGCCGCAATCGTATCCGGAAGCGTCGGGTTTTGTTCTTTGGCAGCAGCCGATTCGCTCACTGCGGAAGTCGTTGCGCTTACAATTTTCGGAATGGAAAAAGTGAAAGTCTTGTTTCCGGCGATACAGCCATCTTTACAGACCTGATAATCGACAACCGCATCAATTTTAGCGAGGCCGAAATTGGTGATTTTGATTTTCTGTTTCAGTACTGCCTTTTTGGAGAAGAAAATCTCATCCACGCCAAAAACCGCATTGAATTCTTTTTTGGTGGCGCTTTCGGACGTTTTGCCTATTAAGGTATAGTTGCCTTTCTGGTTTTCATATTTGATCTCGAGCGGCAATGATCCGCCGTCAGGCGTAAATTGGGAATAGATATGCCAGCCGTCGTCGATGGTGGCTTCGAAAATAAGGTTGAATTCGGTATCCGAAACCTTTTCGGTCCGGGAAGTCCACTTTACAGGATCGAGAATTTGTGCGTTAACATGGGCAAAAGCCAGGAAGGTGAATACTAAAAAAAGTAGTTTTTTCATTGGGTTAGCATTATTTTTAAGATATGTTTGGTTGTGTTTTCAATTTTAAAACGCTCGTCCTGCCGGATTCCGACAACCCAAACGATCTGATTTTGCGAGCATAAAAGCCAGGTTTTCTCCTTTTCTGTCAGCGATAATTTCTCATCCTTGAAAAACTTGCTGAGCTTTTTCGATTGGCCGCCCATACCGAAAGGCTGAAAAACATCGCCTTCATTCCACTTGCGCAAAACCAGCGGAAACTGCAATTTTTGAGCATCCGCAAATATAGCATTATTCGACGCATCCGTAATGTCGGCTACTTTACAAAATGAAAGTTTTATAGGAAAATTAACTTCTTTGGTGTTTTCTTCGATTGGATATTCATCGCTTTCGTTGTTGACCGGCAACGGACTCAAAATCAGGAAATCGCGGTTTTTGAGCAACCGGAATTGCGGTGAGAAGATCTGTTTCCCCGACTGGCTTTCCGTCAAATCGTATATATCGTTCCAGGCTGAAAATCCGAATTCCCTGAGCCATTGGTACAGATACGAATGATAATTCGGCAGTTTTTTTAATTTTTTAATGTTGAAATGGATCTCGTCATCGGCTTCCTGCACGACCTGTTGGTAAATCATAATCGCCGCATCTTCCGCCATTGCCTGCGTTTGCTGAAGAAAATCCTGTGTCTTTTGGAAGGCGGAGAGGAATTCGGGGTTGAGTTCCTTTAAAACCGGAACAAGATCGTGGCGGATTTTATTGCGCAAATATTTATCAGAAGCGTTGCTGCTGTCTTCGTGCCATTCGATTTGATTTTCTTTGGCGTACGCTTCAATCTTCTCCCTTGAAAAATTGAGCAGCGGACGGATGACTTTTTCGTTCTGTTTCGGAATTCCCGTCAGTCCTTCGATTCCGGTACCGCGCGAGAGATTGATCAGGAAGGTTTCGAGATTGTCGTCGGCGTGGTGTGCCGTCAGGATGTAATCGTAATTTTCGGTTTCGAGCAATTCATAAAACCAGTTGTAGCGGAGTTCGCGTGCGGCAACTTGTGTTGAAATTTTATAGTCTTCGGCAAACGCCCTGGTGTCGAACTGGGTCGTGAAAACGGGGATTTTATTTTTTTCGGCGAAAGCCTCGACAAATTGCTGGTCTTCGAAACTTTCGATGCCGCGCAGCTGGAAATTGCAGTGTGCAAGGGCAATTTCATAATTGCATTTGAGAAATAAGTCCACCATCACCATGCTGTCGATACCGCCGCTTACGGCGAGTAACAGTTTTTTTGCGTCCAGAAATGGGAAATGGGCTGCAAGATGGTTTTGGAATTTTTCAGGCATGCCCAAAATTAAGGAATTCATTTGAATTGGGTAACGGCTATTTTCTAAAAACTGACGCGGAAATACAATCCCGATTACTTTGGCTTTTGGCCTGCATTTTCATCAAAATAATCTATTTTTGTGAGGAACCAATCTGAAACATGCGCAGCCGTTCCGTCATATGGATTGTACTTTTCCTGTACACCGCTTTTTCTTTTTCACAGAAAAATGAGGCGGGCAATGTATTATTAAAAAAAGCCAATGAGGTTTTGTATGACGATCCGGTACAGACCTTAAAAATCGGGACGCATTTACTTCATAATTCTACCGCCGGCAAAGAAAAAGCGCAAACGGCTATCCTGCTTGCGAAAGGCAATCTTATCATGGGCAATTACACCCAGGCGATCGCAAATGTGCAATTGGCGTTGACGGCAGCAAGGGCTTCAGGCGATAAGGAAATCTTATTTAAAACCCTTTTGCTCGCAAGCGAAATCTACTCGTATTCAAACCTTTTTGAAATTTCGAAACAATACCGCAGTGAGGCCGGAAAAATGGCGCAAGGCAATCCTGTTTTTGAAAAGCAGTCAGAAGCTTACGACCTCTTTGTTGCAGATGAAACACCAGACATTTCAGCCTTCAGCGCGTTCATACAGAAAACACCTCCGGAAGAATTGGACAATTATTCCCTCATCACCAAAGGGAGGCCGCTGCAACTTACGGCAAGGGCTTTCCAAAAAGTTTCATTGATGGATTCCGCTATGGTTTATTATGAAAAAAGCCTCGGGGAACTGAATAAAAAAAACACAGGCAATTATTGGAAAATGATTGCCCTTATGGATTATGGCACTTATTTTTTCGATAAGAAAGAGTATGCCCATGCGACTGCATTATTGGAACAGTCGCTGGAAAAAGGAAAAGCAATCCGCAATCCATATTATTTGATGGCGATTAACGAGAAGCTTTCAGATTGCTATCTGGCTTTAGGGAATAAGAATATGTTTCGCCAATTCAGGCAAAAGGCCACCGTTGCCGGAAGCGATTACGAAACACGCACTACACTGGCTACCAATTTTGCATTTGAAACCCTTCAGAAAGAAAAAGAGCAAAAAATACAACAGGCAAAAGCATTGGTGCAAAAATCTTATCTGGCTTTTGGAATTTCAGCGCTGGCAATCCTGTTGCTCTGGCTATTTGTAAAATGGCAGTTTGCAACAAAAATCAGCCATGCCCAGGACATCATTAATTACCTGAAGCTCATCCAAAAGACCACCGAAAAACAGGAATTTACGGTAAAGCCAGGTTCGAAAAACCTCTCGATCCCGAAAGAAACCGAAGACCTGCTGCTGTCCAAACTTGAAAAGTTCGAAGCCGGCAAAAAATACCTCAGCAAAGACATGTCGCTGGCGCAGATGGCCGCGTTGTTTGATACGAATACCAAATACCTTTCGGAAGTTGTCAATAAATACAAAGGCAAAAATATCAATCTGTACATCAATGAGCTGCGCATCAAATATATTGTTGAGAAGCTTAAGAATGATCCGAAATACCTGAACTATAAGGTCAGTTATCTGGCGGAAGAATGCGGATTTTCTTCACACAGCAGTTTTTCTGCGGTGTTTAAAAACATCACAGGAATCACACCTAATGTCTTTATCCAATTCCTGTCGGAAGATATCCGGGCAGACAAGACGGCGCAAACTGACCTAAATCCAATACCATGAAAAAAGGACTTTATCTT
>DATHGE010000236.1:0-2658 GCA_035317805.1 Flavobacterium sp.
TCCTTTTCCGTGACCGTGACCATTTCCGTGACCGTGCTCTTTCATTACCGCAACCCGTTTTACTGGCCTGACACCGATGGTATGCTGTGGCGGTCCGTGAAAGCCTTTGTAATATTTGACTTTATGTTCCTTAAAATGGACATATGGTGACGGGCCGTGATAATCGGTCAGGACAACCTTATAGCCGTTGTACAGATCATAATGCCTGTAGGGTCTTGGCAAATATCGGGTTCTGACCCATTGCCCATTTCCAAAATAGATAAATCTTGAAGCCCTTACATCATAATAGGACTCGACATCCGGAAGGTAGTAATACTCGGCGGTTTCATAACCAACCGGAGCCCATGCCGGCGGGGCGCCAATATTTACATTTACAGAAACCTGAGCGGCTGATTTTGAAATTCCGATTACAATAATAATCGCGGTGGCAAATAATCTGATTGTTTTCATAATTCTTGATTTTGGTTAAGTCGATATTGCATTAGTCGAAAACGCACTTTCCAATTACCGTACCTTAAACGGAAAATTTAGATAAGCTTAACTTTTTATGAAAACGAATGGAGCTTAATCCACAGAAGCCGTCATTTTTTTCATCCCGCTTTTAGTGATGTAGGGATATTTTTTCTTATGGATGCTTAAGAATTGCGTCGGATCATCGTCGTCGTAATCCTTAATGAGCACATTTACCTTGTTGTACATAGAGTAGCCGCGGTAGCCGTTTGGAATTTCGTCCGCAGTCGTCCACTTGCCTTCTTCGGTATATAAGTAGATGTTTTTCTGGGTATCGTAATACGCCTCAAGGTTCGGGAAATAATAATAACGCAGCACACAATTCGTTGAAGGGTCGATCAGGGCACCATTGATGTTTTTCTTTTCTGCTGTCTGTGCATTACTTGTGTTGAACAGAAATAGTGCAATCAGGACAAGTACTATTTTATAATTTTTCATCTCTCGTGTTTTCATTTTTGAAAGCTCACGTCATAGTGCCGTAGCAATCAAACAGTTAGACATCATCTCATTTGCAATGTAAAATTACTTATAAATTTAATTTCATCGATTAAATGTATAAAAATATCGACGAAATGCATAAAATGAATAAAAAAGTAATATTATTATTACGTTATTGCATGCAAAGATAGCGGGTTAATCGGTAAATTCCTTGTCTTCGAAGTGATTATTTACAATAGAAATCCCTTTTTGCAGCATCAGGTTGTTAGGGAATGTGATACGCTCACCTGCTTTGGTTTCCAGAAGTGTGTGGAAGGCACGGATATCGACGATTTCAGCCTCAATGGGAAAATCCTTGTCATGGATCCTGATCGTATCGCCAATCTTAAAAGGGAAAGAGAAAAGCAGGATAATACCCGAAGTGATATTACTCAGGATCGACCATTGCGCAAACATCGCCACGCCAACGACCGTAATGACGGAGGAAATCGTCAGGAAAATGTCTTTCGTTTGTACGCCCCAAATAATAAAGAGCGCAACGAGAAAAAGCGAATTGATAAAGATGTTATTGTATTTGATGACCAGATTCGCCCTGTGATCAAGGATTTCGCTGGTTTTGGAATAATGCCTGATAATCCGCGCCGAACTGTAACGCAAAGCAATGACCACAATAAGCAGGACGAGTGTTGCAATGACTTCTATATAAAAATGCGCAATGATCATAGCTGTCCCAATTGTTGCAAATATTCAAAAACCCGATGTGTCGGCAACCCGACGACGTTGGTATAAGAACCTTCGATCTTTGTAATCCCTGTGAGCCCGATCCAATCCTGGATACCGTAAGCGCCAGCTTTGTCAAAGGGTTTGTAGTTGTCGAGATAATAAACAATTGCCTCGTCGCTCAATTTATTAAACGTGACTTTTGTGGTTTCATGTATGGTTTTGGTCGAAACTTTTGTCTTAAAGCAAACCGAAGTGATCACCTCATGCGTTGCATCCGACAGTGATCGTAAAATGCGCACGGCATCATCATAATCTTTAGGTTTTCCAAGCGCCACGCCGTTGAGCCAGACAATCGTGTCACTCGTAATCAGCAGCTCGTCATCCGCCATTTCATTTTCGAACGCATCGGCTTTAAGCTTTGCCAGAAAATCGGTAATGGCTTCCGCCTGGAGTCCGGGCGGGTAAATTTCCTCAATTTCCTTCAGGCGGATTTCAAAATCGAGATCCAGGTCTTTAAAGAACTGCTGCCGCCTCGGCGAACCGGAAGCGAGGATGATTTTGTACTTTCCCATAACTAAAGGATATCATAGGTTACCACGGCAATTGATAGCAGGCCGAAGAAAATAACGAGTTTCAGCACCGAGCTCAGATGGCGGAAGTCTTTCGGGCTTTTCGCTGACCACATTTTTACGGAAAAATAAATCAACGGAGCCACGACAAACACAAAGGCGTAAATGGTTGCGAGGTATAAATTGCTGGCGAAGTAATATTTATTGATGTAAAAGAGCAGGATCAGAATCGGAAAGATACTCAAACCGAACACAACCTTTGAGGTTCGCGCCACGCCAAGCGCAATCGGCAGCGTGTGCATTCCCTGATTGTGATCGCCTTCGACATCTTCGAGGTCTTTTACCATTTCACGGATCAGGTTGATGAGAAACGCAAAAATGGCGTAGTCCAGCAATACTGAAAAAGCATTCGCCATTT
>DATHGE010000237.1:0-2611 GCA_035317805.1 Flavobacterium sp.
GGTCACAGGCAAAAACCTGACGACAACTTCGGGCCAGATCGTGACGCTGCGCGGTATCAATTACCCGATTATCGACGATGGCACAATCAGCCTCAGCGTCCTATCGCAATACCGCCACAAGATTGACGAAGCCGCTAAAACCGGAGCCAATGTCATCCGCCTGCCTTGGTATACCGACGGAACACACTGGCGCGACAACATTACGCCCGGTACCATCAACGGTTACCTGACCAATGGAAACTTAAGCGATTTGTTGGGATATTGCCATACGAAAGGCATGATTCCGGTGCTTGAGATCCACAATGCAACCTGCTCGAACGATTGGAATTATTTCAATTCGACCGTCATGCCATGGTGGAAATCGGCTGCGGTTTTAAGTCTGATCGAAACGCACAAAGCCTATCTCATTATCAACCTTGCCAATGAATTCGGACAGGCGCGCTGGACGGCAAATACAGCTACCGCACTCAATGTTTTCAAGGCCAATTATAATACTGCGATTTCACAATTGCGGACTTTGGGCGTTCAAGTTCCGATTATGGTCGATGCACCCGATTGCGGGCAGTCTTCAACCGAACTGCTGTCTGTCGCCGAAAGTATGGTCACTTCCGATCCGCAGCACAACCTGATTTTTTCATCACATGCTTATTGGTCGGGTTATGCGACGACGCTGGCTGCGATTCAGGGCAAATTGAATGAGGCGCAAAGCACCAACGTATGCTTTATCCTTGGCGAAGTGGCGAGCACACAGGACAACAATGCCTGTGGCGATCTGTCGCTGGCGGCGATTTATCCGATTATTCTTCAGGAAGCGTGTACGCGAAATATTGGCTGGATGGCGTGGACATTCGACCAGGATTGCAGCGCGCCAAGGGAACTGACGACCGATGGCGAATTTATCAATCTGACCGCTTACGGAAATGATATCGTCAACAATGCCAATTACGGATTAAAATCTGTCGGAGGCTGCGGCGCGGCAGTATTGGCAACGATCGGATTTGACACTTCGGAAACATTTGTAATATCGCCCAATCCGACACAAAATTCAATTGCCATTAACAAACCGGAATTGATTTTAAAAGCTGCAATTTATGACATGACAGGAAGACAACTGCGCACTTATCATTCGGGATTTGATGTTATTGACGTGGCTTTTCTCCAATCGGGGAATTACATCATCCGTCTGGATGTTATCAGCGGTACTGTGACGAAAAAGTTCCTTAAAAATTAAATGTTTTTGGGTTAGTAGGATCCCGACCAGCAATGGCCGGGATTTTTTTTGCCGTTTGTTTACCCGTTCACACGGTTGGTTGGTTGTTGTGTTGGCATTTTGGGAGCAAGCCCTAATATTGTTTTATAATTAAATCCAATCCTTATGAAAAAGTTATTTTTTTTCCCGCTTCTTTTACTCGTCTTTTCTTGTTCCAAAGAAGATGACAACAACAGCAACCAATTTGTGCCATTGCTGACCAAGGTCACTTCGGTTAGTGAAACCGATGGCGTAAGTTTCGAATTCGTTTTCTCGTACGATGCCCAGAAAAGACTCACGAAATTGGTACGCACCGGCGACAGCGACGCGACTTACGAATACGGATACAATGCCGCCAATCAGATCAGTGACATCCATTTCGAAATAGACAACGGGCCGCAGGAATTTACAGTTCAATACGATGGGGCAATTGTGAAATCCTACACGCTCGACGGCGCGGTGACCAATATCAGCTATGATCCGGCTACGCAGCTTTATGATTTTAACGGTCTCGATTTGGGCATCCACGGCGTCGGAGACATTGCAATCGCAGGTGAAAACAGTTGCGGTTATGACGTTTCGAAAAAAGGGCCGATGTATTTTGCGGGCAGTGCCAACGGAATGATATTGGCGATTACCGAAGGTCTTTCGCTCTACTTTGCGAGTAAATTTCCACTCAACAGCATCAAGGATGGCCAAGGTAACAACCTGTTCGATTTGCAAAATACCTATAACGAATCGGGATTGATTTTGAAATCTTCGGTTGTAGGGGCGTTGTATTCGGTTGAAATCACTTACGACTACGGATTTCTATAAACGAACAGACGATTTCCAAAATGTTTCAATTTTTGGTTTAGTGAGAAGCTCCGGATTCGTCCGGAGTTTTTTTTGCATCCTGTTCATTTATCAATTCCCGCAGTTGGTTTATTGTCAGATACGGGTATCGGAAGAGAAGCCTAACTTTGAATAAGATTCTTTCTTTAACCAGCAGGTGTATTTAAACACTGGCCCCTAAAATCCTTAAAATGAAACAGATACCGATAGTCAGAAAAAACAAATGGATGCAATTCCTGTTTTTGTTTGTTGCCGCATTTGCCGCATTTTCGTGTTCCAAAGACGATGACAAAAACGATATTCTTCTCCAACCGGCGCCAGTGGCAACAAAACTTACCACCCAGGGATTTTCTCCGGGCAGCGCGTGCACTTATGAGCTCAGTTTTGACGGGCTCAGGCGGGTTTCCGAAATAACCGTTACCGGCGGCACAAACGCAGCCTATACGATAACCTATAATGACATAGGCCTGTTGGGCAAAGTCAATATAAGCGGAGCAAATCCCCAGATCATCCTGTTTGGTTACGATG
>DATHGE010000238.1:0-14591 GCA_035317805.1 Flavobacterium sp.
ATTCCGAAATAAGCCGCAAGCGCCAACAGGAAAAATTTGAAATAGGAGTAAGGCTGTCCTTCGCCGCCAACGGTCGTAAACACACGGTCCCAACGGATTTTCCAGTTTTTGATGCCATTGTTGATACCGTCGATGCTCATCCAGATAAAGACCGGTTTCCCGACGATATGGTTTTCAGGGACGAAACCCCAAAAGCGGCTGTCTTCCGAGTTGTGGCGGTTGTCTCCCATCATCCAGTAGTAATCCTGCTTGAAAGTATAGGTGGTTGCGACTTTGCCGTTGATACGGATCTCATTGCCGTTGACTTTAAGGTCATTCTTTTCGTAATCGGTGATGATCATTTTATAGAGCGGGAGCGTTTCGAGATTCAGCGCCACCGTTTTGCCTTGTTGCGGAATGTAAATCGGGCCATAATTATCCGCATTCCATTTCCCGTTTTTCGGAAATACATCTTCAGGGCCTTTGGCGATGTAACGCGTAACGGAAGTGATTCCGGGAACATGTTTTAATCTCTCCGCACCTTCAAAGGTCAGCGCCTTGATCACCAGCGTATCTTTTTTCTCGCTTCTGAAACCGACCGCATCGGTAATGTGCATGTCGTTCAATAAGTATTCAAAATTGATCGGGGTCTTTCCGTCCAGGCCGATAAAATACATGTATTGCGGTTTGGCTCTTTCGGGCAGCACTAGTAATTTTCCGTCGATATATACGATACCATCTTTTACAGACAGGCTGTCGCCGGGAATCCCGACGCATCTTTTGACATAATTTGATTTTTTATCGATGGGTTTGTCGAATCTTTTCCCGGAACGGTCGAAGAATTTATAAACGGTATCGACGGGCCAGTTGAAAACAACAATGTCGTTGCGCTTAATTTTTTGCAAAGCCGGAAACCTGAAATAAGGCAATTGCGGCCATGTCAGGTAGGATCTTTTTTTGATGAACGGAATCGTATCGTGTACCATCGGGAACGCTACGGCGGTCATCGGCGGCCTGGCGCCATAATGGAATTTGCTTACGAAAAGAAAATCGCCAACGAGCAATGATTTCTCCAAAGAGGAAGTCGGAATCTGAAAAGGCTGTAAAATATAACCATGGACGATGGTTGCAACAATCACCGCAAACAATAGCGAACTGATCGTATCGCCGGCTTTGGAAGGCGAAGAAAGGTTTCTGTCTGAAACATAATTCAACGGCTGTGTATAGTTGACATAATACAGGTAAAACCCGAAAGTGAACAGCCCCAAAAGTGTATCGGTAGTGGAATTTTTTCCAAAGCTCCTCAGCGTTTCTACCCAGATGACCGGAATCATAATGAGGTTTACAATCGGCACAAAAAGTAAAATCGTCCACCAGGCCGAACGGTTGATGATTTTCATCAATATGATGGCATTGTAGATTGGAACCAGAGCTTCCCAGCGTTTCCGTCCGGCAGCTTCATACAATTTCCATGTTCCTGCGAAGTGGATTACCTGAACGATCAGGAAAAATACAAACCATTGTGTTAGTGTCATAATCTGATTTTTTATTTCTACAGTAAGGCATCGGCCCGACCGAATTGTTACATTTATTAATTTAAGTTTAACACGTCTTTCATTGTGAAAATACCGGTTTTCCCGAAAAGCCACTCGGCAGCAACCACGGCGCCAAGCGCAAAACCTTCGCGATTGTGTGCGGTGTGTTTGATTTCGATGGCATCGACGTCGGAATTGTACAGCACCGAATGCGTTCCCGGAACATTTTCAATTCTCTTGGCATCGATAAGAATTTCATTCGATTTGGCATTCTCCAAAGCCCAGCTCGAATAATCGGAATTCTCGATGATGTCTTTTGCCAAAGAAATCGCCGTTCCGCTTGGTGCATCGAGCTTTTGCGTGTGGTGGATTTCGGCCATCGAAACCTTATATTGATCAAACTTCGACATAATTTTTGCCAAATATTCATTGAGTTCGAAAAAGATATTGACGCCAAGGCTGAAATTCGATCCATAAATGAAAGCGCCTTTCTGTTCCTCGCACAACTGCGCCATCTTGTGGTAATTCTCAAGCCATCCTGTTGTCCCTGAAATCACTGGGATTCCGCCATTAAGGCACGCAGAAATGTTACCGACAGCGGCATCGGGAATGCTGAAATCGATCGCGACATCGGCCTTTTCCAATCCGTCGAATGTATCGCTGCCTGATTTCCGAAGCACGATTTCATGTCCGCGTTCCAAAGCGATGCGTTCGATCACTTTGCCCATTTTTCCATATCCTAAAAGTGCTATTTTCATCAGAAACGGTAGTTTAAGGTAAATCCGATATTGGCCTGTGCGAAAATATCATCGTGCATAATCGCAGGCTCAAAAGTCAGGTTGTCGTCGACGTTAAATTGCTTTAAATGCGCGTCAACGTTAGCGTCTATAATATTCAAGACATAAAATGCTGCTGTAATCAATGCCGAAACATCGCGGTTTTTCTGGTAGAAACGCTGTGCACTGATCAACCGGTCGTTGTCGAGGAATTGGTATTTGTCATCGGTAAATCCCTGTAGCCTGCGTTTGTAGACATCGCGAAATTCGTGGTATTTGGTGCTGTTGGTCGAATAGAAGTAAATACTCGTACCCATTGCACCGTAAACCAAAGGCATTTTCCAATATCTTTTATTGTAGAGTTGGCCCATTCCCGGGCATAGCGCCGAATAAAAAGCTGCTTTCGCCGGAGTCAACGGATCGATATCTTCGTTTTTTGGCGTTTTTGTCGTGTCCTGCACAATCGTCAATGAACCTTCTGTTTGTGCAGAAAGCGTAAAGCTTGCAAACAAGAAGCAGATAAAAAATATGGCGCGCCCTTTATTCACTAACCTTTGATCAATTTGATGATTCTGTTGAAGTCTTCTTCCGAATGGAACGGGATCGTGATTTTTCCTTTACCGTTGCCTGCGACTTTCACGTCGACCTTCGCGCCGAAATAAGTGGCAATCGTTTTTTGCTGGTCGTCACCGACTTTAAATCCGGTGGTTTTTGCCGCTTTCGCCGGAGCCGGTTTGAGGCTTTCCTGGTAGTTTTTTACCAAAGCCTCGGTTTCCCTGACGGAAAGGTTCTGGCTCACGATTTTCTGGTAAATATCGGTCTGCACATCATGGTCGTCGATATTGATAATCGCACGGCCGTGGCCCATACTGATAAAGCCATCGCGGATTCCGGTCTGGATAATCGGGTCGAGTTTCAGCAATCGCAGGTAATTCGCAATCGTAGACCGTTTTTTCCCCACACGCTCGCTCATCTGTTCCTGTGTCAATTGGATTTCGTCAATCAGACGTTGGTAAGACAATGCAATCTCAATCGGGTCGAGGTCGTGTCTCTGGATGTTTTCCACCAAAGCCATTTCGAGAGATTCCTGGTCGTTTGCGATCCGGATGTAAGCCGGAACGGTTGTAAGCCCGACGATTTTAGAAGCCCGCAAACGGCGTTCCCCTGAAATCAACTGGTATTTATTGAAGTCTAGTTTTCGAACGGTAATCGGTTGGATGACACCCAATTCACGGATCGAAGTCGCCAGTTCCTGCAGCGATTCCTCGTTGAAATTGCTTCTGGGTTGAAACGGATTGATCTCAATCACCTCAATTTCCAATTCGATGATATTGCCCACGACTTTGTCTGCGTTCTTATCGTCGACCGACTGAATGTTGTTTTCAGGGTCTTTCAATAACGCCGACAATCCTCTTCCCAATGCTTGTTTCTTAACCACTTTTGTCATAACCTAGTTACTGTTCTTCTTTATAATTTCCTGTGCGAGGTGCAGATAATTCGTCGCGCCCTTGCTCGTTGCGTCATAGTTGATGATGCTTTCGCCAAAACTCGGTGCTTCACTCAGCTTCACATTTCTTTGGATGATCGTGTCAAAAACCATATCGTTGAAATGCTTCTGCACTTCCTCAACAACCTGATTTGACAATCTTAAACGCGAATCGTACATCGTCAGCAATAAGCCTTCGATATCGAGATCCGGATTGTGGATTTTCTGTACGCTCTTGATCGTATTGAGCAATTTCCCCAAACCTTCCAAAGCGAAATATTCGCACTGGATCGGAATCACGACAGAATCGGCCGCAGTCAACGCGTTTAATGTCAGCAATCCCAACGATGGCGCGCAGTCAATCAGTATATAATCGTATTTATCCTTAATGCTGGCCAGCGCTTCCTTGAGCATGTATTCGCGGTTTTCCTTATCCACAAGCTCGATTTCAATCGCAACCAGGTCGATATGTGCCGGAATAACATCAACGTTCGGAGCCGAGCATTTGATGATCGCTTCCTCTGCCAGGCTGCTGTGTTCCAGAATCTGATAGGTGCCAATGGCGATGCTCTCGATATCGATCCCAAGTCCCGAACTCGCATTCGCCTGCGGATCCGCATCAATAAGTAAAACTTTCTTCTCCAAAACACCCAATGAAGCCGCCAGATTCACCGAAGTTGTCGTTTTTCCGACGCCGCCTTTCTGGTTGGCAATAGCAATGATTTTACCCATTTATTTTTTAAAATTTTGAGCCGTAAAAATACAATTAATTATGGGTTTTTCAAGCCTTATTTGTTAACAAAAGCGCAAAGTTTAGGAATAGAAAAAAGAAACGGGAAAATAGAGGCAAGAAGCTGTAAAAAGAAGCAAGAAGCAAGAAAAAAGATGTTTCGGCAGATAGATTAATTTGGATTTTTTTTTGAAGCTATTCCGGCTATCCGCTTTATCTTTAGCTGCACTGCGTTCCGCAAAAGGATGTCGCTGCTATCCGGGCTAGGCCTTTTAAGAACGTTTCTTTGATTTTCGCTTCTTGTTTCTTGCCTCTTGCTTCTTTCTACTTATCCTTCTTCGCCTTAATCATCATCTCCAGCATGTCCCACATTTCCTCAGGAATTGCCTCGAGCAAATTGAACTGTCCCGCGCCTTTAAGCCATTCGCCACCATCAATCGTCACGACTTCACCATTCACATAGGCCGAAAAATCCGAAACGAGATAGGCCGCAAGATTCGCCAATTCCTGATGGTCGCCGACGCGTTGCAACGGCACTTTTTTGGCGAGGTCGAATTTTTCTTTCAATTCTCCCGGAAGTAATCGGTCCCACGCGCCTTTGGTAGGAAACGGCCCGGGCGCGATTGCGTTCGACCGGATCCCGTATTTCGCCCATTCCACCGCCAAACTCCTGGTCATCGCCAGCACACCAGCTTTCGCAGTTGCGCTCGGAACGACATACGCCGATCCTGTCCATGCATAAGTCGTTACGATATTTAAAATTACAGATGATTGCTGTTTGGTATCGATCCAGTGTTTTCCGAACGCAAGCGTACAATTTTTCGAGCCTTTCAAAACTATGTCGATAATCGTATCGAACGCATTCGCCGACAATCTTTCGGTGGGTGAGATGAAATTCCCAGCGGCGTTATTCAATAAAACATCGGCCTTTCCAAATGCCTTCAAAACTTCCTGCAGCATGTTTTCGACTTCTTCATAATGCCGGACATCGCATTGCACCGGAAGGCATTTTCCGCCCGTCTCAGTTTCGAGTTCCGCAGCCGTATTTTTGAGTTTGTCGAGATCGCGCGAGGTGATGGCGACATTGGCGCCCAATTCGAGGAAATATTTGGTCATGGCTTTTCCAAGGCCGCTTCCGCCGCCGGTAACCACAATAGTTTTGCCTTTGAGCGCGTCGTCGCGTAGCATTTTTGCTGTGAAATTCATGGTTTTAGTTTTTGTAAATGTATAAAACTAAAGGACAGCAAAAAATAAAACCGGACTGAAAAATAATTCCAATCCGGTTTCCAACACTGATTAAATTGCTCGTTTATTTTTTGATGAATTTGGTGGTGAATGTTTTGCCGCCATTGTCGGTTTTTAGGAAATAGACACCGCTTGCAAGCGAACCCACGTTTATTTTTGAAGCCATACCGGTCTGCATTTCAAATGAAGTATTGCTAACGATTCGGCCTTCTGCATTGATGATGGTAAAGTTGTATTTGCCATTCGGAGTGCTGCTGTTTTTAATCACATTGATTTCCTGATTGGCAATCGTAGGAAATATTGAAAATGCGGAAGCGGTAAAAGTATTGGTTGCGAGAAGGCTGTTCACCGACAAGTCGTCCACGGTCAGGCTGCTGCCGAAAGTTGCCTCCGAACCTTCCGCTTCCATAAAAAACGTGATGTTCAAAAGTCCCGGATCTCCAATTCCCGTAAAAGTGATGGGCATTGAAACATAGGTGTAATCTGTAGCCGTTTCCGTAAGCAGGATTTTAGCGGTTCCGAGTTCATTTCCGTCGGCATCGTGTAAAAGTAAACTGACTTCGGCTACGTCATTTCCAACACGATTGAATTTATACCAGAACGACAAAGAGTTGAATACCGCATCTGGAGCGACGGGAATGCCGGTATTCCATCCGGTCGGCTGTTCCGATATGGCGTTGTTGAACAGATTGACTTTGCCCGGAATGACCTGATTGGACGTATTGTTGAAGGCATTCCTGATGAGCATCGCGCGCTGCCCTGAATGCGGATCTTCAACCGAACTGCAAAACATCCCAAGCATCGATTCGCCGAAAGTGATGTCGTCCTGGACATATTCATTCGTGTTTTCATCGAGCGTCACGGTAAACATAAAGAATTGTCCCCAATCGGCAACGTTTTCCAATCCGTAACCGAAACCTTGCTCAAAGTCGCTGTTCGGAACCTGCGCATTTGATAACGATGCAACGGCCAGTAAAAGTAAAGTGTAAATTTTTCTCATAATGATTGAATTTAGAAGGTTAACGAAATTTTTTCATAGCAATTTCTTTCACCAAAAGTAGGCAAACAAAATTCGCACGCAATAAAAAACAGGTAGACAAAAGGTAGACAGCCCTTTATTTTACAGTAGATATGAGGTAGACAGGTTAGACAGACAATATAAAATCCGTCAAATTCTCTTCGGTGTTCAGCTGCAGTTTTTTCCGGAGCCTGTAACGCGCGGTTTTGACACTATCAGGGGAAATGTTCAAGATCGAGGCCATTTCTTTAATCGAAAGGTTGAGCTTGATGAGCGCGCAAATCTTCAGGTCGTTCGAACTGATTTCAGGGTAACTTTGCTTCAGCCGCGTATAGAAATTTTTGTTGATGCTTTCGAAATACAGATCAAAATCGCTCCAGCCATTATTTTGGGTAAAATGTTTGTTGACCATCCTGAGCATCTGCTGCTCCGATAAAGGTTCCTTTGTTTCAATGGCCGCCTTGATTTCCTCAATCAGCTCATTCTTCTGCAGCATCTGCAGCGTAATCGCACTAAGCTGGCTTTCTTTGTGCTCGATGTCGTTTGAGAATTGTCTTTCCTTGAGTTCTTTCTGTTTTTCCAGAGCGTCCACGAGCGCCTCCTTGGTCTTGAGCAGCTGCCTGTCGCGCTTGTTGATGCTTTTGAGCAAAATATATCCGAAGATGAAAATCACGATCAGCACGGCAAGGCAGCCCGCCAGCAGAAAATTGGTAAGCCGTGACACTTCTTTTTCCTTTGAAACCAATGCGAGCTTGCGGTCTTTTTCTGAAACCTCAAACTGCACTTCAAGGCTTTTTACGATCTGTTCCCTTTCTAGCGAATAGAAATTGTCCTTGAGCGAAATCAATTTGTTTTGCAATTGGCTCACTTCTTCAAACTTTCCCTGCTGCTTTTTGATTGTAATGAGTTCGTTGAGTGTCTTGATTTCAAAAGTCTTATCGGAAAGCGAAACCGCAATAAGACGGGCCTTTTGAAAATATTGCACCGCTTCCGGAATGTTCTTGCCAAACGCCAAATGCCATTTTCCAAGGGAAAGCAACGCCGAAACCTGTGCTTGCTTGTTTTTCGTTGAATCGGCTAATGTGAGGGCTTTCTCAAAATAAATCCGGCTGTTTTCGTTTTGCTGTTGCTTTTGCAGCAAATCACCGATCTTGATGTAGGCACCCGGCAGGTAAGCGTAATTGTTGTGTTTTTTGAAATCCAGCAAAGCCGATTTGAAATAAAAGCGCGCCGAATCCTCTTTTTTATCCATTTCATAAAGGCTGCCAAGGCTGGCATAGGCAAGGCCCAAAGTTCCGGAGTCGTCGTTTTCTTTTTCCAGCACATGAACGACTTCCTTACTTATCTGCGTCGCCATCCTGTATTTTTTCTGCCGCACATAGATGGTGCTGATCAGCTGCAGGCATTTGCTCCTGCCGATTTTCGCCTGCTGTGGATTTGATTTTTCGAGCTTTTTGAATTCGCCCAAAGATTGTGTCGCATATTGCAGCCCTTTTTCGAGGCTGGCACCAAAAGAGCAGATGCCGAGATAGAGCAGCGATTCGGCCTTGTCGGCGGTGTTGTTCTCCAGGTTTGCCTTTTCATAGGCCTCAAAAAAATAACGAAAGGCATCATTTTCATTGTCTTTTACCAATGCCGTCCAGCCTTTTTCCAATAATGGATTGCCCGGCACCTGGGCAAAACTGCTACAGGAAAACAAGACAAAAAGAAAAAGGAAATATTTTTTAAGGTTGGTCATAGTTGTGTTTTCATACTTTGAAAATGGCGTTCTCAAATTAAGACTATAATTTCAATAGTTTTTCTGCGGCCTCGGATAAAGTCTGCTCGTCCTTCGCAAAGCAAAACCGGATGTGCCTCAAATCTTTTCCGTCGGCATAAAAAGCAGAAACAGGAATTGCTGCTACGCCATAATCGGTAACGAGCCGCCGCGTAAAATCCCTATCACTTTCATCAGAAAACCCGGCATAGGAAACAATCTGGAAATAAGTGCCTTCGCAAGGCAGCAATTCGAATCTGGAATCGCGGATCCGGTCTCTGAAGAAATCCCTTTTCTGCCTGTAAAAGTCTCCCAATTCAGCAATCGCAACAATATCCAGGTATTCGCTGATGGCGACCTGGGTAAGGCTGTTTACGCTGAATACCATAAACTGGTGCACTTTTTTGATTTCCTTCATCAGGATTTCGGGTGCGATGAGATAGCCGACTTTCCAGCCTGTAATGTGGAATGATTTTCCGAAAGACGAAACGCTAATGCTTCGGTCCCGCAATTTTTGACGGCTGTGGATCGAGATATGCCGTTGCTCAAAAGTGATATACTCATATACTTCGTCAGAAAGGATTATCAGGTTTGGATATTGGAATGCCAGTTTTTCGAGTTCCAGAAAATCATCCGCCGTCCAGATTTTCCCCGAAGGGTTGTGCGGATTGTTGATGATGATCATTTTGGTGCTGCCGTTCATCGCATTTCCGATTGCAGGCCAGTTTGGTGTAAAATCATCATTGAGTGCGATATGGATTGGTGTCGCACCGCATAAAATAACAGGTGTCTCATAACAATCGTAGCACGGATCGAGAATAATGACTTCCTCATTCGGGTATACCAGCGTCTGGATTGCGGTAAAGATGCCTTGCGTAGCGCCGGCGGTTACCAGTATTTCCGTTTCCGGATTTATATTTCTCTGATAGGAATTGAAAATCAGGCGGGCTATTTTCTGAAGTAACGGAGGATAGCCAGACGAAGGAAGGTATTGGTGTACGTTTCCCTTTGCGATCCGCGAAACAATGTCAGTCAGCCTCGGGTCGACCTCAAAATTCGGAAATCCCTGCGAAAGATTGATGGCGCCGTATTGGTTGGCCATCTGCGACATAACTGTAAAGATGCTGGTGCCGGAATTCGGGAATTTTGACATTTGGATTTACCGTGGATTTATTTTACTAATTTCTTTGTAAGGATTCGGAAAGGTCTTAGAGGACCCTATCCAAATATAAAAAAGATTACAATAGGAATTATAATCTTTTGAAAATTAATGCTTTGCTAATTTTAGGTTACTCCAATCCTTTGATGAGGATTTCCAGAATCTTGATCGCTGCTTCGCTGATTTTCGTTCCCGGACCGAAAACGGCAACAGCACCCGAATCGAACAGATATTGGTAATCCTGCGCCGGAATCACGCCGCCGACAATCACCATGATATCTTCACGCCCGTATTTTTTGAGCTCTTCGATGACTTGCGGAACCAATGTCTTGTGTCCCGCCGCCAATGAGGATACGCCCAGGATGTGCACGTCGTTTTCCACTGCCTGCTTTGCGGCTTCTGCCGGAGTCTGGAACAGCGGCCCGATGTCTACGTCAAAACCCACATCGGCATAACCGGTGGCGACCACTTTTGCGCCGCGGTCGTGTCCGTCCTGGCCCATTTTGGCAATCATGATTCTTGGGCGACGGCCTTCGAGTTTGGCAAAGGCGTCGGCCAGTTGTTTCGCTTTTTCGAAGCTTTCGTCGTTTTTTATTTCCTTGCTGTACACACCGCTGAATGATTTGATTTGTGCTTTATACCTTCCGAAAACCGTCTCGAGCGCATCGCTGATTTCACCTAAAGTGGCGCGATGTCTGGCTGCTTCTACGGCCAGTTCCAATAAATTGCCTTCGCCGGTTTTGGCTGTGGCAATGAGCTTGTCTAGTGATTCTTTTACTTTTTCTGTATTTCGTGTTGCTTTAATATGATGAAGTTGCTCCACCTGCTGCCTGCGCACCATTTGGTTGTCGACATCAAGTATGTGCAGCGGGTCTTCTTTTTCGAGGCGGAATTTATTCACGCCCACAATAATATCCTGACTCGAATCGATGCGCGCCTGCTTCCTTGCGGCGGCTTCTTCGATCCTCAGTTTCGGGATTCCGGCTTCAATCGCCTTGGTCATGCCGCCCAGTTCTTCGACTTCCTCTATAAGTTTCCAGGCACTTTGCGCAATCTCATGTGTCAGGCTTTCTACATAAAAACTTCCGGCCCACGGGTCGACGGTTTTGGTTATTTTGGTTTCTTCCTGTAAAAATATCTGTGTGTTCCTTGCGATCCTTGCAGAGAAATCCGTCGGCAAAGCGATGGCTTCATCAAGCGCGTTGGTATGTAAAGACTGTGTTCCGCCAAAAGCGGCAGCGGCAGCCTCGATACAGGTGCGCGCTACATTGTTAAACGGATCCTGTTCGGTCAGGCTCCATCCCGAAGTCTGGCAATGCGTCCGCAAAGCCAATGATTTTTCATCTTTGGGGTTGAATTGCCGCAACAGTTTGGCCCAGATCATCCTTCCGGCGCGCATTTTGGCGATTTCCATAAAATGGTTCATGCCGATGGCCCAGAAAAAGGACAGGCGGGGGGCAAACTCGTCGATTTTCATTCCGGTCGACAAACCGGTGCGGATGTATTCGAGTCCGTCCGCTAAAGTATAGGCCAGCTCGATATCCGCTGTAGCGCCCGCTTCCTGCATGTGATAGCCCGAAATGGAAATCGAATTGAATTTCGGCATCTTTTTGCTCGTGAATTCAAAGATATCGGCGATGATTTTCATCGATGGTGTCGGCGGGTAGATATAGGTATTGCGCACCATGAACTCCTTAAGGATATCATTCTGGATTGTTCCCGAAAGCAATTCCGGTTTTACGCCCTGTTCTTCCGCAGCGACAATATAAAAAGCCATAATCGGCAGGACTGCGCCGTTCATCGTCATCGAAACCGACATTTCGTCGAGCGGAATCTGGTCGAACAAAACTTTCATATCCTCAACCGAATCAATCGCGACACCGGCTTTCCCGACATCACCAACCACGCGTTCGTGATCGGAATCGTAACCGCGGTGTGTCGCCAAATCAAATGCGACCGACAATCCTTTTTGCCCTGCGGCAAGATTCCTTCTGTAAAAGGCATTGCTTTCCTCTGCAGTTGAAAATCCGGCATATTGGCGGATTGTCCATGGGCGTCGGACATACATGGTTGCATATGGACCGCGTAAATTTGGCGCAAAGCCCGCACCGAAACCAAGATGTTCCAGGTTTTCGATGTCCTGTGCGGAATAGTTTTGCTTTAGTGTGATGCCTTCTGCCGTAAGGAATGCCTCCTTATGGAAAGGTGTGGGATTTTCCTTTAAATCATTCAGGTCAATATGTCCGAGGTCTTTTCTTTTCATCTGATTTTAAACGATGTTACTCCTTAAAGTTTTTTATTTTGGCTTTATGGAGAATAATTTATTTCACGTACGTAAACGAATACCTGACCCTGACAATTTTACCGTCTTTTTTGCCCGGCTTCCATTTTCCGGCCGATTTAAGGACACGTTTGGCTTCTTTTACGACCTCGTCGCCAGCACCTTCCATAACTTTAACGTCTAAGGCAAGGCCGCTTTTCTCTATTGTGAAAGACATTTTCAGCGGTCCGTTCCCTTTATCGGGGTTTTGAAAATTCTTTTTGAAAAAGTCCTTGAAAGTTTCATTGCCCACAAGTTCAGGCTTCTCATCAAGGTTTGCAAGCGCGTAAGTCATATTGTCTGAGCCGCTTCGAGGTATTTTATTTTGCGAAAACCCGGCAGCTGTGGAAAACAACAATACCAAAAGCAATAGTTTTTTCATAATCGGATGTTTTTAATTATTTTTTTCCTGTTCCAATCTTTCCTGCTCGTTTTTTTCGGCGAGGCGCTTTTCTATGATTGGCGCAATCAGTGTTTTTCTCGGTTTTGTCTTTACGAACGGGAACAGCTCGAGGTCATCGGCCATACGGTCGTTCTTATTTGGATATTTATTCGTGCCGAGCAAGACTTCCTGTCCGGAATCGAACAGTTGCTGTTCCTTTTCGGCGCTTTCGCTGATTTTCCGCTGGATGACGTTTTCACCGAGCTTGACCAGAAATCCGCCATTGGCTTCGATTTCCTTAAATAACACTAACGCTTTCTCCGCCAGCTGTTTCGTCAGGCTTTCGATATAATAACTGCCGTCTGCCGCGTTGCCCACTTTGTCAAAATAGCTTTCATGCTTGAGTACGAGTAGCTGGTTCCTCGAAATGCGTTCGCCGAATTCATTGCTTTTATGGTACAAAACATCATAAGGCAAATTCGAAATGGCATCGGCACCGCCCAGAATCGCAGCCATGCATTCGGTGGTCGTGCGCAGCATATTGACGTTGTAATCGTAAATCGTTTTGTTGCGTTTTGTCGGCATCGCGAGAATGTGGCAATCCGGCTTGTGGCCGTATTCTTTTGCGATCCGGTTGAAAAGCAAACGGATGGCGCGCAGTTTGGCGATCTCGAAAAAGTAATTGGTTCCTACCGAAACCTCAATGACAACAGGGTTGTTGATTGCCGGAATCCGGTTGAAATATTCATTGGCGTGCGAAAGCGTGTAAGCGATCTGTTGCACGATATTCGCGCCTGCATTCTGGTAAAGTCCCGAATGGATTCCGATAAATGAAACCGTGCGGAGCGTTTCAGAAAGGATATTTAAAGTCTCGAAATTGTCTTTGTTGGTATTGGAGAACCAGTTGCCGTTTTTCGCCAATTGCCCGACCGGATCCAGATTGCAGAAGATTTTCGCACTTTTTTTGGTTGCGATGTCATCGATCTGTTTTACGAAATCGATTGAGAGAAAAGCCAGGTTGAAATAAACGGTAACGTTTTCCAAAGGAAGACTTTCGAGTAATTTCCTAACATCAATCTTTTCATCTTCGATTGTAAAACGAATGCTTTCTGCACCGCGGCTGATACTGTCGTTGGCGCGGTAAATCGATTTGTCGAGGTCGTGCACGAAAATATCCTGGCAGATTCGGAACGGCTGTTCTTTTGCAGGCAAAGGCAAAGATTTTTCCGCTTCATCCAAATGATAGAAAGGCTTCACCTTAATGTCTTCGGGTGAATTCCAGATCAGCGTTTCGTTATAATCGGCGCCTTTGAGCTCAAACTGGATCTGCTGTTTCCATTGTTTGGAAGAAACCGGTTCGAATTCGTCAGATAGATTCATGGTTTAAGGTATTGGGTTCAGGATTTTACGTCTTGGTTCTTGACTCTTGCTTCTTTCGCTATTGTGATTTCTTAATGGTGTCGCCTTCAAATTCTATGATGTAAATGTCCTCGCTGTCTTTTTTCATATAATATTTTTCGCGCGCGTACTTTTCGATCTCGTCGGGATTTTTGAGCTGCTTGATGCTTTGTTCATCTTTGCGGATTTCGTCCTGGTAATAGGTTTTGTTGTCTTCGAGTTCGTCGATTTCCTGATTCAGGACGCGGTGGTCGAAATAGGAATAGTTGTCTAGGAACAGCATCCAGACGGCGAAGAACAGCATTACCCAAACATATTTGTTGCTCAGGAATTTGAACCAGGGTCTGTCGGTAAGCTTTTCTGCCATGGTGATGCGGATTTGGTTTTTAGCCCCGATAGAGCCGGTATCCTTTGCGGAGTTTACGAAGCAAAGATAAAGGCGAAAGCGGGAACAGCTCCTTAAAATCTCGCTAAAAATAAGAAATTTTTATGAAATCCGCTGATTAATTACGGCGCGAACCACATCAATCGCCACGGTGTTGTATTTGTCGTTCGGGATGATGATGTCGGCGTAGGCTTTTGTGGGTTCGATAAACTGCTGGTGCATCGGCTTGAGCGTGTTCTGGTAGCGCGCGAGCACTTCTTCCATGTCGCGGCCGCGCTCGGCGATGTCGCGTCTTAGCCTTCTGATCAGGCGTTCGTCCGAATCGGCGTGGACGAAAACCTTGATGTCGAACAAATCGCGCAATTCGGGGTTTGCCAATATTAAAATGCCTTCCACAATCATCACTTTTCGCGGATGCGTCG
>DATHGE010000239.1:0-4810 GCA_035317805.1 Flavobacterium sp.
GCGATCCTTATTGGTATGTACCACAAACGGCAATATGGAAGCAGCCGTCACTTCTGGCGTCGGAAGCACCGGCGGAACTTACAGTTATGAAAGAAACGGAATCGATATTGCCAATGGATTGACAGGAACCGTGAATTTCGAGCTCAGGGCCTGGAGAACTTATGGTGCAGGCGAATGCGACGTCGTGTACAACCGCGTCGTCGACCATACCTGGGCTGTGACCATCACTTATCAGGTTCTTGGAACGAAAGGTTTTAACCAAAATGCTTTCTCAGTGTATCCTAATCCGACAAATGATATCGTAAATGTTTCCGGAAATATCGTGATGAAAGAAGTACACCTGTTTAACCTTCTAGGGCAGGAAGTGATGGCGAACACTGCCGTGAATGACAAACAGCTCCAGTTGCATACCGCTGTTTTACCGACAGGGAAATACATCCTGAAAGTGCTTTCGGACGATGGCGTACAGACTTTGAGCGTACTCAAAAATTAATATTCTTTTTATAAAACAAAAAGGCCCGGAGCAATGCTTCGGGCCTTTTTTATTTTGATGATTTAATGGGAAAGGATTCCTTCTTTCAGGATTTGCCCAAAATCGTACATGTCTTCATAGGAGCAATACAGCGGAACCGGCGCCAATCGGATGACATTGGGCTCGCGCCAGTCGGTGATCACGCCGTTTTTCATCAGGTAATCGAAAAGCGTACGGCCTTCGCCATGCAGGAAAACCGACAATTGCGAAGCGCGTTCTTTTGGATTTGTTGGTGTGATGATTTCGAAATTGCTGTCGACTTCCTTGTCTATTTCCTGCAGGATGAATTCGAGATAGGCGGTAATCTTATCGCGTTTTTCAATCAGGGCATCCATTCCGACTTCATCAAACATTGCTACCGAGGCGAGATATGGCGCAAGTGACAATATTGGAAGATTGGAGATTTGCCAGCCGTCGGCGCCTTGGTTTGGATTGAACTCCCGCTCCATCTTGAAGCGTCTTTCCTTGTTATGCCCCCACCAGCCCGCGAAACGATTGAGGTTTTTATTGCCGTGGTGCTTTTCATGGACGAAACAGCCCGACGCATTTCCGGGTCCGGAGTTCATGTATTTGTAGCTGCACCAGGCGGCGAAATCGACGTTCCATTTGTGCAGTTCCAGTTTGATGTTTCCTGCCGCGTGCGCAAGATCCCAGCCGACATTGGCTCCGGCTTCATGTCCGGCTTTGGTGATGGTTTCGATGTCGAAAACCTGGCCGGTGTAATAATTGACGCCGCCGATTAAGACAAGCGCGAGTTCGTCTCCGACTTCCTTTATCTTAGCCAAAACATCTTCCAATCTGATGTTGTGTTCGCCTTCGCGGCGTTGGATTTCGACAATAGCGTCTTCAATCTTATAGCCGTGGTGCTGCACCTGCGACTGGATCATGTATTGGTCGCTGGGGAATGCTTTGGCTTCGCAGAGGATTTTGTATCGTTTGGATGTCGGTTTGTAGAACGACACCATCATCAGGTGAAGATTAACCGTCAATGTATTCATCACCGTCACTTCCGAAGGTTTCGCGCCAACGATTTTAGCCAACGGTTCGGCGAAACGCTCGTGATAATCCCACCATGGCTTTTGGGCGTAGAAATGGCCTTCGACGGCGAGTTCGGCCCAGTCGGCCATGACTTCATCGACATAGGCTTTGGTGCGTTTGGGTTGGAGTCCGAGCGAATTTCCGGTGAAGTAGATCACGTTTTTGCCGTTTACTTTTGGGAAGATGAATTCGGAGCGGTATTTTGAGAGTTTGTCTTCGGCGTCGAGTTGCTGGGCGAAGGCTTTGGTATTTTGGAAAGTCATTTTATTCGTTGTTTGTGTGGTAAAAGTAGAAAAAAAAGAAGCAAGAGTCAAGAAGCAAGAAAACAGTCGAAAGAAAGACGGTCATTGCGAGCGCAGCGCGGCAATCTTTGCAGGAGTGCGGAAATGTGATGGGATTGCTTCGCTTTGCCCGCAATGACGCAGTTTCGCTGGAAGTTTGCGTTAGGGATTGCAGCGGAAATCTTTTATTGATCTGCAGCGCAGCGGAAGTAAATAAAAATTGCAGCGGAAAGCCCGGCCGCAGGCAACACCAAAAAAAAAATCCCGCCATTGCTGACAGGATTTAATATATACATTTCTTGGCTCTTGCCTCTTTCTTCTATTTTAAAGAATCAGCATCGCGTCTCCGTAAGAGTAAAATTTGTAGCCTTCCTTGATCGCTTCTTCGTAGGCTTTTTTCATGAGATCGTGTCCGCAGAATGCAGAAACCATCATCAAAAGCGTCGATTTTGGCGTATGGAAATTGGTGATCATACAGTTCGCCACGCTAAACTCGTGCGGCGGAAAGATGAATTTATTCGTCCAGCCTTCGTAAGGATTTAATGTTTTTGCGGAAGAAACCGAGCTTTCGATAGCACGCATAGAAGTGGTCCCTACGGCGCAGATCCTTTTCTTTTTCACTTTCGCATTATTCACGATATCGCAGGCTTCCTGGGTGATGATGAGTTCTTCGGAATCCATTTTGTGTTTGGACAGATCTTCTACCTCAACCGGGTTAAAGGTTCCGAGACCGACGTGCAAAGTCACTTCTGCAAAGTCGACACCTTTTATTTCCAGTCTTTTCAATAAATGCTTAGAGAAGTGCAAACCTGCAGTTGGTGCGGCAACGGCGCCTTCTTCCTTAGCGTAAATCGTCTGGTAGCGTTCGGCATCTTCGGGAGTCACTTCGCGGTTGATGTATTTTGGGATTGGCGTTTCGCCGAGTTCGGTTAATTTATTCCTGAATTCTTCGTACGAACCATCGTAAAGGAAGCGCAAAGTGCGCCCTCTTGAAGTCGTATTGTCAATAACTTCCGCAACCAACGAATCATCGTCGCCGAAATATAATTTGTTCCCGATACGGATTTTACGCGCCGGATCTACGAGAACGTCCCAAAGGCGCTGCTCAGAGTTGAGTTCACGCAACAGGAAAACCTCGATCCTTGCGCCTGTTTTTTCCTTGTTTCCGTAAAGACGGGCCGGGAAAACTTTTGTGTTGTTGAGTACGAGCACATCGCCGTCGCCGAAATAATCGATCACGTCTTTGAACATTTTATGCTCGATGGTTTTTTTCTCGCGGTTGATCACCATGAGGCGTGATTCGTCCCGGTTTTCGGCTGGGTATTCTGCGAGAAGTTCTTTTGGTAAATTAAAATTGAAGTGCGATAATTTCATGTATCCTTTTATTTAACTAAGTTCAGTTGGCCTTTGCTTCGCCAGTTCACTAGCGCCCGGGTCGGCTTCGGGTGTGCAAATATACGATTGTGGGATAGGCGTTGTCAAGTGTTTTGGGGTTTATTTACTAAAGTAAGTTGCCGGGCCGCTGTGTGCCTGAGTTATTTGAGGAAATTGCGGGAAATTGATTTTGGAAAAATTAAGGCACGGTCGAGGTTTTGCTGACGCACGGTTAAAGGTTTGTTGACGCACGGTTAAGGTTTTGTTGACGCATTGGTTTTGAAGTTGAAAACCTACTGGTTTTGAAGATTAAAACCAGTAGGTTTTTAAAAGTATTTCTAAGTAGGTTTTAGAAGTTGTAACGTACTTGGCGTTAACTTTCAAAAATTGTAAAACCAAGCGCAGTAAGGTCATTCCAAAAATCGGGATAGGATTTGGAAACGACTTCGGCATCTTCAATAACAATTGGGATTCTCAATGCCAAAGGCGCAAAAGCCATGGCCATGCGATGGTCGTTGTAGGTGGTGATCCTGATGTTTGGTTTTATGTTTTTGGATGCGGCTAAGTCAGGCTGTCATTCGTTACGGAAATATCGGCGCCGAGTTTCGTGAGTTCGGTTTTGAGGGCTTCGAGCCGGTCGGTTTCCTTGATTTTTAAGGTGTGTAATCCGGTGAGATGACATTCAATTCCGAGTGCGAAACAAGTCACTGCGATGGTCTGGGCGATATCGGGCGTATTATTTAATTGATAATGGACAATTGATAATGGATAATTGATTTTTCTAAGGACGATTTGGTCCTCTTGGAAATCGGTTTGAACACCGAAAGATTTATAAATTTCGGAAAGTGCACTGTCGCCCTGGAGGCTTTCTTTTTTATAGCTTGACAATGTGATTTCGGTGCCTTCTTCTGATAAAGCGACTGTGGAATAGAAGTAGGAAGCCGACGACCAATCCGATTCGACTGTTACTGATATGAACGGAATTGCCGTTTTCGGCCCGACCGTAATTACATTTCCAATAAAAGAGGTTTCGATCCCGGTTTCATTGAGTAACCCCAATGTCATTTTGAGGTAAGGGATGGAAGTAATTTCACCTTCAAGCGTCAACTCCAGCCCGTTTTCCAATTTAGGGGCAATCAGCAACAATGCCGAAATATACTGGCTGCTGACGTTTGCAGAAAGGCTGACTTTGCTTTTGGTTATTTTCCTGCCCTGGATTTTAATCGGTGGGAAACCTTCGTTTTCAACATAGGAAATGTCGGCTCCGAGTTGACGCAACGCATCGACTAGGATTTTTATCGGACGCTCTTTCATTCTTGGCGAACCGGTAACAATCACTGCGCGGTTTTCCTGAATGGCAAAATAGGCGGTGAGAAAACGCATGGCGGTACCCGCATGGTGGATATCGATATCCTTATCGTTCGATGCAAGCGCTTTGATCATGACTTCAGAATCATCCGAATTGGATGTATTTTCCAAAATCAGGTTCGGGTACAAAGCCTGTAGCAGCAACAGGCGATTTGTTTCAGATTTGGAGCCTGAAATCGAAACCGATGCCTTTTTTTTGAGGGCCGAAAATGCTAAG
>DATHGE010000240.1:0-2980 GCA_035317805.1 Flavobacterium sp.
CGGCCTGGGAAGACCATACAATAATGGCCCCGCCAGTGTTATTCGAGGCAATATTTAGATCGAATACCAAATTGGCTCCAGTCATGACCAACATTCCGTTTGTTGCCCATTGTGAAGTTCCATCTGGGTTAAGGTGTTGGGCATATACCTCTCCTGTATCCCCGGGGATCGGGCTGTTTCTTCCATCTGCCCAACTGATAATTGCGCCGCCGGAACCGTCAGAAGCAATCCTGGGCGTACCCGGAAAATCGCTTACCAGGCGTACCCGGAAAATCGCTTACCAATAGAGCATTAATCCATACTTTCTGCCCGGCCGGATCGATGCGCTGCGCATATATCTTTTGAGAACCCGAAAATTCAATTTCCCTCCAGGTAACAATGAATCCGCCCGCTCCGTCGGTAACGGCGGCGATCTCGGCCGATTGGGAAAGGGAAGAAAGCGATATCCCGTTGGTCGCCCACAATATCGCTCCATCTGCGGTCACGTGTTGGGCATATATCTTGGAAAGCCCGCTAATTCTTTCGTCTCTCCAAATAACGTATACGCCACCGGTATCGTCGGGAAGCATAAATTGTTCCGACTGGTAAAACGGCGCGGTACAAATAGGCAGCCCATTGGCCTGCCATTGCATTATCCCGCTGGAATTAATCCTTTGGATGTAAATATCGTCCGAAAAACTCCTGGAATCTTCATACGAAATGAAAGCGCCGCCATTTCCGTCCGGCAGGACTTTGGGATCGTGCTGAGGTTGAAGGGCTGTTGTAATCCGCGTATTAACGGAAGGACTAGTGCTCCATTGGGCTTGCGCGGCGAAACCGACGACAATCAATAGACAGGAAAGTAATATTTTTCGCATAAGGCAGTTTTAAGAGATAGTCCTGCAAATGAAATTAAAAATCAATACATTAGCAAATAAACAGGCAAATAATTAATTGAAAAATGTGACGCGAAATTTGACTGAAATCGGGGACTCTGAATTTACACCTTTCAAACTCATAAAGTACTTGCGCCATTTTTGCGCTGAATATAAAACTATCGCACAATTTGCCAAAACAAAGCGCATTTCGTATATTTGATTAACTTCTTCACAAAAGCTGCGTTCTTCAATTTATCGCGCTTTTCCCCACTATTCTATACTACATCCATACCGTAGCCAAACCGCACCCATACCGTAGCCATACCGTGTTTACTTAAGGGATACCTTACAGATACTCCTTGTTTACCGGTAGTTTACTCCAATGATAACTAATGCTTTCTATACGGATAACAAACTAACGGCATACTAAAACCCCGATGCAGCGCTACAGGAGTTCCGTATCAGCTAAACTTTCACACAACTTTGCGTTAATGCCGCTTTGGAACTTTGCTACTTATGTGTATCTTTGCGCCTTAATTTCAAACGCTACAGATGAATAAATTACTGATTGTCGGGACCGTTGCTTTCGATGCTATTGAAACTCCTTTCGGAAAAACAGATAAAATATTGGGCGGCGCCGCAACATACATCGGATTGTCGGCCTCTTTTTTCAATGTAAAATCCGCTATTGTTTCAATTGTCGGCGATGATTTCCCACAGGAACACCTTGATTTATTGACGGCAAGGAACATCGACATTTCAGGCCTCGAAATCGTAAAAGGCGGAAAGACCTTCTTCTGGAGCGGGAAATACCACAACGACCTGAATTCACGCGATACTTTGGTGACAGAGTTGAATACTTTGGCCGATTTCAACCCGATTGTCCCGCAGGATTTCAAAGATTCTGATGTTGTGATGCTCGGAAACCTGCACCCACTGGTACAAAGCAGCGTTTTAAATCAAATGACAGCCACCCCAAAACTGGTGGTTTTAGATACAATGAATTTCTGGATGGACTGTGCCTTGCCGGAATTGCTCGACGTGATCAAACGCGTAGACGTAATCACCATCAACGATGAAGAAGCCAGACAATTGTCGGGCGAATACTCATTGGTAAAGGCTGCGGCTAAAATCCACACGCTGGGACCGAAATATGTCGTCATCAAAAAAGGCGAGCACGGCGCATTATTATTCCATGGAAAAGACGTCTTCTTCGCACCGGCATTGCCACTCGAAGAAGTTTTTGACCCAACAGGAGCCGGAGACACATTCGCCGGAGGTTTCGCGGGTTATATCGCACAAAGCGAAAACGTGTCTTTCGAGAATATGAAGAACGGGATCATTTACGGTTCGAACCTCGCTTCATTCTGCGTAGAGAAATTCGGCACCGAAAGAATGGAAAGCCTGCAGAAAGAGGAAGTCATCAACAGGCTCAGACAATTCAGGGCGCTGACACAATTTGATATCGCATTACAATAGCAATACTACGCCTCGGAAACGGGGCGTTTTTGATTTAAGGAATACCTAACTACAACAACTACAATACAATGAGCGACGCGATCAAACACGAATGTGGGATAGCACTTTTAAGATTAAAGAAACCCCTGGAATTCTACAAGGAAAAATACGGCTCGGCTTTCTACGGCATACAGAAAATGTACCTGCTCATGGAAAAGCAGCACAACCGCGGGCAGGATGGCGCCGGATTTGCATCCATTAAGTTAGATGTGGAAGCGGGCGAACGGTACATCAGCCGCGTGCGCTCGAATGACGCACAGCCGATCCAGGACGTTTTCGCCCAGATCAATGAAAGGATCAACGAGGAACTCGCCGCACATCCTGAATTTGCCGATAATGTCGCCATGCAGAAAAAACACATCCCGTACATAGGCGAATTGTTTCTCGGCCACGTGCGCTACGGGACTTTCGGAAAGAACAGCATCGAAAGCGTCCATCCGTTCCTAAGACAGAACAACTGGATGCACCGGAATTTAATCGTTGCCGGGAACTTCAACATGACCAACGTAACCGAACTTTTCAACAGCCTCGTCGAACTCGGACAGCATCCCAAAGAAATGGCCGACACCGTAACCGTAATGGAAAAAATCGGGCATTTCCTCGAC
>DATHGE010000241.1:0-8183 GCA_035317805.1 Flavobacterium sp.
AAAAACGGCTTACCGAGTTAGTAAGCCGTTTTTTAGTTTTGTTACGCGTTCATCAGACTTTCGATTTCGTCTGCCTCAATCGGAATATTACCCATAAGGTTAAACGGCTCGCCTTTTTCCTGAACGACGACGTTGTCTTCAAGCCGGATTCCGAAACCTTCTGCCGGAATATAGATTCCCGGTTCGACCGTAAAAACCATATTGGCCTTCATCGGTTCGTGCAATAAACCATAATCGTGTGTGTCGAGGCCCAAATGATGCGAAGTGCCGTGCATGAAGTATTTTTTATACGCCGGCCAGTCGGGATTTTCATTCTGTACATCGGCTTTGTCGAGCAATCCGAGCCCGAGTAGTTCGGAAGTCATCAATTTGCCCACTTCCACATGGTATTGCTTCCACAGTGTCCCGGGAGTGAGCATTTTGGTCGCTTCATTCTTCACACGCAGGACGGCATTGTAAACGGCTTTCTGGCGATCGGTATATTTTCCTGAAACAGGAATCGTACGTGAGAGATCGCTCGAATAATTCGCGTATTCCGCAGCAACGTCAAGTAAAATCAAATCGCCTGCTTTACACGGTTGATTGTTTTCGATATAATGCAGCACATTCGCGTTGTTTCCTGAGGCGATAATCGGCGTATAAGCAAAGCCTTTGGAGCGGTTTCGGATGAATTCATGGATCAGTTCGGCCTCGATTTCGTATTCAGTCACATTTGGTTTGACGAACGGCAGCAATCTGCGGAATCCCTTTTCGGTAATGTTACAGGCGGTTTGCATCAGGTCGATTTCTTCCTTTTCCTTAACCGAGCGCAACCTTTGCAAAATCGGGTTGCTTTTGGCTACGGTATGCGCCGGATATTTCTCTTTCCACCATTTTACAAAACGGGCTTCGCGGGTTTCGGTTTCAACCGACTGGCGGTAATGCTCGTTAGTATTGATGTAAATCGTATCCGAATAGGTCATCATTTCAAACAGGATCTTTTCGAAATCCTGCAGCCAATAGACGGTTTTGATACCCGAGACTTCAAACGCGCGCTCCTTGGTGAGCTTTTCGCCTTCCCAGATTGCGATGTGTTCGCTGGTTTCTTTCAGGAATAGTATTTCTTTCTGGTGCGGATAGGGTGCATCCGGAAATAACAATAAGATGCTTTCTTCCTGGTCTACGCCGCTCAGGTAAAAAATGTCGCGGTGCTGCTGGAACGGCATGGTGCTGTCGGCGCTAATCGGGTAGATGTCGTTTGAATTGAAAACGGCTACGCTGTTCGGTTTCATCTGCGCGGTAAATTTGGCGCGGTTCTTTACAAACAAATTGCGGTCAATGGGATGGTATTTCATAATATTTAAAATTGGTAATTGGAAGTGCAAATTACGCAAACTTCAAAAACCGGAAGCAGCCAAATGGCGTTATTTTATATTTTTCCTGATCCGGCTCATATGCCTTGACGAAATGCCAAGGAACGAGGCGAGATAATGCAGCGGGACTTCCTGAAGCAGTTTCGGTTCTGTTTCGAGCAATTTGAGGTAGCGCGCTTCGGGCGTAAGCGTGAGCAAATCGATACGGTAATCGTCGATCAGGCAAAGCTGTTTTTCGATCAGGTTATAATAGAATTGGTGGAAAGCTTCATTGGCCCGGATCAGTTCCTTGAAGGTTTTGAGATTCACGACATACAGGTTGCAGTCGAACAATGCTTTGATGCTTTTGCGAGAAGGTTTGTTAAAGAGGAAACTGCTCAGTGAACTCGTAACCGAATTTCGCAACGCGAGGTAAGTTGTTTTCTCTTCATCCGAAACAATAATAGAATGCTGTAAAATCCCGCTTTCGATATAGCAGAAATATGGACAGATTTCACCCTCTTTTACCAGAAAGTCATTCTTTTTGAGCTGCAAAAAAGTAAACGCTTCCTTAGATTGCCGCACGAGATTTTGAAGGCCATCGTTTTCGGTATCGAGCAATCCTTCGAGATAATCAAAAAAATCCGGTTCAGCGAGCGTTGGTTTCATGCGGTAAAAATACAAATTATCGGAATGAATTAATCAGTGGATCAGCCAGAGGCCTTTTTCGGGTTAATTCTGGTACTTTTTGAATACCTTCGCAAACGCAGACTATACTAAATGCATTAGAACCGCGTTATGTTTTTATTAACTAAACATGCAAACACGACATTATGAGAATCAAACTGTTTTTTGCCGTAATGCTTACCGTCATAGGTTTCGCTTTTATCTCGTGCGATAAGGACGATAACACCGATTATACGCTTTTCAATACCAATCCTGAGGAGCCGATGCTGATTGTTAAATTCAAGTTTGATAAAAATCAGGCCAGGCTCAACAATATCGGCCAGCCTTCGGCGGTTGCTGCGGGAAATGCCGCGCTTTCTCCTGATTTCAACACCATTTCTGCGCATTATTTCGAACTAGCTCCTGACGCTTATACGCAAATTGGCCAAGGAACCGTTCTTTACCATGCGCCCGAAACGACCATGGGCGGCAGCAATGCCATCGATTTCGACCAGTCAAAAATTGTAGCCGAAGGTGAGACTTTCCTGCAGATTCCGCTCAAGGATATCGCCGCGGGAAATTATGAATGGGTCAGGGTTTCATTGGCTTACCAGAATTATACGATTTCAGTCCGCACTGCCGGCGTAGATTATTCCGGAACGCTCGCCAGTTTTGTAGGATTCAACACCTATATCGGAACACATGAGATCGGAAATAATATCTTTCCTGTGAACGCCAATAAACTCCAGGGCTATTGGGCTTTTGCGCTTAACGATTATCCTTATCAGACTGAAGGACAGGCGCCGGCCGGAGCAACAACAGTTCCGAATCCGATCGCTTCCACATCGCCGATTCCCGCAGGTTCCTGTGTGGTCACCGGGAAATTCGCCGACAAGCTCGTCATCACCGGAAACGAAACCAAAAATATTGTTGTGACGCTTTCGCTTTCGGTCAACAACAGTTTCGAATGGCACGAAGTGACTGCCGATGGCAAATATGAGCCTTCGATTGGTGAAAATGTCGTTGATATGGGATTGCGCGGATTGATTCCTTCTTATCAGGTTGCGCCCTGAAACACTTTTAAACGGTCGCTTTTCCGTAGGCCAATTATCATTTTAAAATCATTATAAATTACAGCGAAAAGGTTGTAGTTAATTTCAAATAGCCGTATTTTTGTGTGGATTTTTTAAAACACTACAAACAAATATTATGGCAAAATCTGCACTGATGAAATCGTCCATTGCGAGGAAAGTAGCGATGGCACTTTCAGGACTTTTCTTAATCTCATTTTTAATGCTGCATGTTTCTCTGAATATGGTTTCCGTTTTCAGCGAAGATCTCTTTAACAGCGTTTCCCATTTTATGGGTTACAATCCGTTGATCCAATATGTACTGCAGCCGGTATTGGCGTTTGGGGTAGTTTTTCACTTTATCATGGGATTTATTCTCGAATTGCAGAACAGAAATGCAAGGCCAATCGCTTATGCCAGAAACAATGGCGCGGCGAATTCTTCATGGAGTTCCAGAAATATGATCATTTCAGGTTTGGTCATCCTCGCATTTTTCGGATTGCACTTTTATGATTTCTGGTTTCCCGAAATCGCTTACAAATATATAGCAGGAAATACGCCTGATGCCACAAGATATTACGGCGAACTGGTACATAAATTTGAAAGCCCGGTGCGTACCGGTTTGTATTGCCTGGCTTTTGTGCTTTTGGGTTTCCACCTGTGGCACGGTTTCAACTCTTCGATGCAATCTGTCGGATTCAACAACAAATACTCACGGGCATTGCACAAATTCGGTTATTTCTTCGCTGTTGCAGCACCGGCCGGTTTTATCATCATCGCTTTGTTTCATCACTTTAATCATTAATATCAGATTATAATGGCATTAGATTCAAAAATTCCAGAAGGTCCGATTTCGGAAAAATGGACAAATTATAAAGATCATATTAATTTAGTAAACCCGGCCAATAAACGGAATCTTGATATTATTGTGGTTGGAACCGGTCTTGCCGGAGGCTCAGCAGCCGCAACGCTTGCCGAACTCGGTTATAACGTAAAAGCATTCTGTTTCCAGGATTCGCCACGGCGCGCGCACTCGATTGCTGCTCAGGGCGGAATCAACGCTGCGAAAAACTACCAGGGCGACGGGGATTCTACTTTCCGGTTGTTTTATGATACCGTAAAAGGCGGCGATTACCGTGCGCGTGAAGCAAACGTTCATCGTCTGGCGGAAGTTTCAGCGAATATCATCGACCAGTGTGTTGCGCAAGGTGTACCGTTGGCTCGTGAATACGGCGGATTATTAGACAACCGTTCATTCGGTGGAACTTTGGTTTCGCGAACTTTTTACGCAAAAGGACAAACCGGACAACAATTGTTATTAGGCGCTTATTCGGCGATGAACCGCCAGATTGGCCGTGGAAAGATAAAAATGTACAACCGTCACGAGATGCTTGATTTGGTTATCGTGAACGGAAAAGCACGCGGGATTATCGCACGTAATTTAATTACGGGTGAAATCGAAAGACATTCGGGACACGCCGTAGTTATTGGTTCCGGAGGTTACGGAAACGTATTTTTCCTTTCGACCAATGCGATGGGAAGCAACGCGACCGCAGCATGGAAAATCCATAAAAAAGGGGCGTTTTTCGCCAATCCTTGTTATACGCAGATTCACCCGACCTGTATTCCGGTTTCGGGCGACCACCAATCCAAACTGACGTTGATGTCGGAATCTCTCCGAAATGACGGAAGGATTTGGGTCCCGAAAAGCCTCGAAGATGCGAAAGCGATCCGTGAAGGAAAGAAAAAACCAACCGATTTATCCGAATCTGAAAGGGATTATTACCTCGAAAGAAGGTATCCGTCTTTTGGAAACTTAGTGCCGCGTGATGTTGCATCGCGTGCTGCCAAAGAAAGATGTGATGCTGGTTTTGGAGTAAACAAAACAGGCGAGGCGGTTTATCTCGATTTTGCCGCAGCCATCCAGCGCTATGGAAAAGAACAGGCTTACATCAAGCAGCTTGACGCCAACGACACCAATTTGGTTATCAAATTAGGGACGGAAGTCGTTGAAGAAAAATACGGAAATTTATTCCAGATGTATGAGAAGATCGTCGATGAAAATCCATATAAAACACCGATGATGATTTATCCGGCCGTTCACTATACGATGGGCGGAACCTGGGTTGATTACAATCTGATGACGACCATTCCGGGCTGTTTCTCTATCGGCGAATCGAATTTCTCAGATCACGGCGCAAACAGATTGGGCGCTTCTGCCTTGATGCAGGGCTTGGCCGACGGTTATTTCGTCTTGCCATATACAATCGGGGATTATTTGGCTCCGGATATTAAAGTTGGCCCTATCGATACCAATTTGCCGGAATTCGTCGAAGCGGAGAAAAATGTCCGTGACCAACTGGAGAAATTCATGAACAATAACGGGAACCATTCGGTTGACCACTTCCATAAGAAATTAGGTAAAATCATGTGGGACAAGGTTGGAATGGCACGTAACGCACAAGGCCTGACCGAAGCCATTTCCGAAATTTCCGCTTTGCGCGAAGAATTTTATAAAGATGTAAAAGTCCCCGGAACGATGGACGGTTTCAATCAGGAACTCGAAAAAGCCATGCGTGTGGCCGATTTCCTTGAACTGGGAGAATTGTTTGCCAAAGATGCCTTGCACCGCAACGAATCCTGTGGCGGCCATTTCCGCGAAGAATACCAGTCGGAAGACGGGGAAGCGCAGCGCGACGATGTGAATTTCGCCTACGTAGCCGCATGGGAATACAAAGGAAAACCAAGTGATGCTGTGTTACACAAAGAGCCGTTGGTATTCGATAATGTTAAATTGGTAACGCGTAGTTACAAATAATCTACAGTCAGTTATGAAACTTACCTTAAAAATATGGCGCCAGAAAAACGCCAAAGAAACCGGAAAAATTGTTGATTACCCAATCGATGGCATCGAACCGGATATGTCGTTCCTTGAAATGCTCGACGTTTTAAACGAACAACTGATCAATAAAGGCGACGAACCTGTTGCTTTTGATCATGATTGCCGCGAAGGAATCTGCGGGATGTGTTCGCTTTATATCAATGGAGAAGCGCACGGCCCGGACAGAGGCGTTACAACCTGCCAATTGCACATGAGAATGTTCAAGGACGGCGATACGATTTTTATCGAGCCTTTCCGCGCGAAAGCGTTTCCGGTGATTAAGGATTTGGTGGTTGACAGAAGTTCATTCGACAGGATCCAGCATGCGGGAGGATTTGTATCCGTAAACACTTCGGGAAATACAATCGATGCCAATACAATCCCAATTCCGAAACACGATGCCGACCGCGCATTCGATGCGGCGACCTGTATCGGTTGCGGTGCCTGTGTAGCAAGCTGTAAAAACTCTTCAGCGATGTTGTTCGTTTCTGCCAAAGTATCGCAATTTGCCTTATTGCCGCAGGGAAAAGTGGAAGCGCACGACCGCGTGTTGAATATGGTGCACCAAATGGACGCAGAAGGCTTCGGAAACTGCACGAATACCGGTGCCTGCGAAGTGGAATGTCCGAAAGGGATTTCACTCGAAAATATCGCCCGCATGAACAGGGAATATTTATCAGCGAGTATTATATAAAACTTCAAATCAATCCCAATCGAAAGGTTGGGATTTTTTATTTACACTATGAAAACAGCCCTCATACAAGCGCCCTTGGTTTGGGAAAATGCAGAAGCCAACCGGGATTATTTTTCCGATAAAATCAAAGCCATTTCCGAAACGACAGACCTGATCGTACTCCCAGAAATGTTTACGACCGCATTTAGCATGGCGCCTGAACCGCTGGCGGAAACAATGGACGGCGAGACGGTTTCATGGATGAAGTCTGTTGCAAAAGATAAAAACACCGCAATTACCGGTAGTATAATCATCACAGAAAACGGCAATTACTACAATCGGTTATTATTTGTTTTTCCGTCAGGCGAAATTCGGTCGTATGACAAAAGACACCTGTTTACGCTTTCAGGAGAAAATATGACGTATACGCTTGGAAAAGAAAGGCTGGTTGTGGATTATAAAGGTTGGAAAATCTGCCTGTTGATTTGCTATGATCTGCGTTTTCCGGTATTTTCGAGAAATACAGAAGATTATGAGTTGCTCGTCTATGTCGCCAATTGGCCCAAACCGCGAATCAATGCCTGGGACACTTTACTAAAGGCACGCGCCATTGAAAACATGAGTTATGTGATTGGCGTGAACAGGATTGGCAATGATGAAAACGGGCATGAATATATCGGGCATTCGCAGGTAATTGACGGATTGGGAAATCCTGTTTGCGAACCTACAGAAATAGAAAGTACTTTTATAGCTGAACTGGACAGGCAGGAATTAATTGAACTCAGGAAAAAATTCTCATTCCTTGATGACCGCGATCACTTTACTGTTTCAGATTAAACGACTGTTCGACATCCCAGTTGGCCCGGACATCGATTTCCTTGGGAAAGTAAATCACTTCCTCCGATTGTCTTTTTTCTAAAAAACTGCCCGTATCCCATTCCTTATTCTTGTTTTCGTCATAGATTACCCTTAGCGTGAATAAAGCCGGTTTAACGAGGCTAAAATCGATTTGGGCGCGGTCTTCGGAATAGGCCGAATAGAGAACCAATCCTTTATTGTCGGTTAGTTCCACAATAATCGGGAACTGCCGGACATTCTCAAGCTTGATGCTCAGGTTTCCATAATCCGAAGAGTTTTGGGTATTCATTTTATAGACCAGCGTGTCGTTTACCTGTTCAAGGTAATCAGTCAGCGCGCCTGGCATCAGTGTGAGCTTGTACTTTTGCAACGGGTCTTTTGGAAAATCAAATGCGAGTTCCTGTTTCAATTCGTTGTAATCGATTTTGAAGGCCACGGCAACCGAATCTTTATTGACCAGTTGCATTTTCGACACATCGAATTTTGTAAGCGGTACTGAAGCCGTCAGCGCAAATTTCTCGCGTAAAGGCAATTCCCCTTTGTAATTTGGCGTCAGCGACAAAGTATCGACCTTCTGGTTTTTGATCTTAATGGTGAAATTCTCGCTGAATTTGTCATTGGAAACCATCAGGTGCAGCGAATCGGTTTTTGTCTCTGCAGGCAGTTTGATGGGTTTGTACCAGATTTGTAGCGAATCCTTTCCC
>DATHGE010000242.1:0-3585 GCA_035317805.1 Flavobacterium sp.
CCGGCCTGCGGGACTTTCTGCATTTCCATTTTGTCTTTGGCACCAACGAAAAGGAATTCGGCTTCGGGGAAACGCAACTTCAATTCATTTGCGATTGCAATCGCCGGGTAGATATGTCCACCGGTTCCGCCACCGCTTAGTATGAATTTTAGTTTTTTCATTTTATTTTTTGAACACGGATTTTTACGGATTTACGCAGATTGCCGCGGATTTTATGTCTTGTTTCTTTTCTCTTTCGACTTTCGACTAATTTATTATTTACCGAGAACTGCGTTCATCGGGTTGGTTTTGTCTTCTATGGAATAGCCGTGGGACTTTGCGAGTTCTTGTTCGCGCAGTTCCGCTTCGGCGGCTTCTTCCCTTAAAATCTGTGCGTCTATCATTTTCCTGAGGGTTTCTTCGCGTTGTTCTTTTTCCTGTTTTTCGGCGGCGACTTCTTCCTCTTTCTTCGTGACGCCGATGATGATTCCGAGTGCGATGCAGGTCATCCATATCGAACTTCCGCCCGAACTTATCAATGGTAAGGTTTGTCCCGTGACCGGAAGCAATTCAACCGCAACTGCCATATTGATCAATGCCTGGAATACGATGGGAAATCCGAGGCCAACGACAACCAATTTTCCGAAAAGCGAATTGGCTTTGTGCGCCGCAACGATGAATCGGAAAAACAGCAGCATGTAAAGTCCCAAAATGGCAATTCCGCCAATCAGGCCGTACTCTTCAACGATGATGGCGTAGATAAAATCGGAAGAGGATTGGGGCAAAAAGTTTTTCTGTACGCTTTTTCCGGGTCCGAGTCCCTGGATTCCGCCCGAAGCGATTGCGATCTTGGCTTTTTCGATCTGGTAATCGTCTTCGTCAGGCTTGTCTGTCGTGAAATTTTCGAGTCGGGCTTCCCAAGTGTGCACGCGATTGAAGAATTTTGCATCAGGGAACGCTTTGCTGAGCAGGATGAAAAGCATTAAGGTTCCGATTCCGGCCGCGATGATAATCCCGATATATTTCAATGGATACTTTCCGATGAAAACCAGCATCAGCACCATCGCAAACATCAAAGCCGCGGTGGAAAAATTCGCCGGAAGGATAAACATCAGCGTTACAAAAACCGGCGTCCAAAGTTCCCAAAGCGAATTCTTGAATGTCAGTGGCGTTTCACGTTTCTTGGAAAGATATCTCGCGACGAAAATCATCAATACTATAAATGCCAGCGTGGAAGTCTGGAATGTGATTCCGATGAACGGCACCTGAATCCAGCGGCTCGCGTTGGCTCCGGCGATTACGGTTCCTTTCACCAAAGTATAGCCCAATAAAAGCCAGACCACCGGAAGCGCGACTTTTGAAATCGCACGGAAATAATGATACGGCACTTTATGGATCCAATAGATAATTCCGAGTCCGATGCAGATATGGACGAGATGTTTAAGCAGATAACCCAACGTATTCCCGGTTCCGTGGCCCATGTAGGCGAGGTTTGAACTGGCACTAAAAACCGGCATAAAGGAAAACAGCGCGAGCAGGGCCACGAATGTCCAGATCACTTTGTCTCCTTTGAGGTTGTTTAGTATTTGTTTCATTTTTCTTTTTTTAGAGAAAAGAGTCAAGATGTAAGAATCAAGACTATATCGCAACTTGACTCTTGGCTCTTGCTTCTACTATAAATTCTGCACTGCCTGTTTGAACTGTTTTCCCCTGTCTTCGTAATTTTCGAACAAATCGAAACTCGCGCAGGCCGGCGAAAGCAAAACCGTATCGCCTTTTTCGGTCATTCGCTGTGACATGCGGACGGCATCGTTCATGTTGTCGACTTCGATCATCACGTCTACGACGGCGCCGAAAGCATCGATAATTTTCTTGTTGTCCACTCCGAGGCAGATAATCCCTTTGACTTTTTCGCGCACCAGTGACATCAGTTCGCTGTAATCGTTTCCTTTATCGACACCGCCGACAATCCAGACCGTTGGCGTGGTCATGCTGTCGAGTGCAAAAAATGTTGCATTGACATTGGTCGCTTTGGAGTCGTTGATGTATTGCACATTTTGGATCTTAAGGACTTTCTCCAAACGGTGCTCAACGCCCTGGAAATTGGAAAGACTTTCACGAATCGTCGCTTTCCTGATCTGCATCAGTTTGGCCACAGACGTTGCTGCCATCGCATTTTTCATATTATGCTTTCCTTCTAGCGCAATATATTCCGTTTCCATGATGAACTCTTCTTCGTTGATGTTTACTTCCATTTTGTTGTCTTTTAGGTATGCTCCTTTTTCGAATGTTTGTGTGATCGAAAAAGGAATGAGTTGGGCTTTAATCTTATTTTGTCCGAGCCATGTCTTGATGGCTTCGTCGTCTGCGTCATATATTAAAAAATCGTCCTTGGTCTGGTTTAGCGTAATCCTGAACTTCGAGTCGATGTAATTCTCATATTTGTAATCGTACCGGTCTAAATGGTCCGGGCTGATGTTGGTAATGATGGCGATGTCGGGCCGGTATTTTACAATTCCGTCGAGTTGAAAACTGCTCAACTCCAATACATACACATCATATTTGTCTTCGGCGACCTGCCAGGCAAAGCTTTTTCCGATGTTTCCGCCGAGCCCTACGTTCAATCCCGCTGATTTTAATAAATGATAGGTCAGCATTGTTGTCGTTGTCTTGCCGTTGCTTCCGGTAATCCCGATCGTTTTTGCCTTGGTGTATTGTGCGGCAAACTCGATTTCGGAAATGATTGGAATCCCTTTTTCTGCGAGCTTCTTTACGATATCGGATTTATCAGGAATCCCCGGGCTTTTCATCACCACATCGGCATTCAGGATTTTCTTTTCGGTATGCGCTTCATCTTCCCATTTGATGCCGTTAATCGTGAGCACTTCCCTGTAATTGTTTTTTATCTTTCCGAAATCGGATACAAAAACGTCGTATCCTTTTTTCTTACCGAGTATGGCCGTACCAACTCCACTTTCGCCTCCGCCAAGAATTACGAGTCTTTGCATTTACCTCAGTTTTAAGGTTACGATTGATAGAATGGCGAGTATGATTCCGACAATCCAGAAGCGCGTTACGATTTTACTTTCGTGATAGCCTTTCTTCTGATAATGATGGTGCAATGGCGACATCAGGAAAATCCTGCGGCCTTCGCCGAAACGCTTCTTGGTGTATTTGAAATAGGAAACCTGCATGACGACCGAGAAATTTTCGACGAGGAAAATTCCGCACAGCAATGGAATCATCAGCTCTTTTCGGACGGCGATCGCTAAAACCGCGATAATTCCGCCAATCGTTAAACTCCCGGTATCGCCCATGAATACGGCCGCGGGATACGAATTGTACCAGAGAAACCCGATGAGCGCCCCGGCGAAAGAAGCGATAAACACGGTCATTTCACCCGAATTCGGAATGTACATGATGTTGAGATAGCTCGAAAAAATGATGTTCCCCGAAACGAATGTGAAAATCCCGAGCGCGACCACTGAAATCGCCGATGTTCCGGCAGCGAGCCCGTCGATTCCGTCTGTTAAATTGGCTCCGTTTGAAACCGCGGTGATGATGAAAATGACGAACGGGATAAAAATTACCCATGCCCATTTTTCA
>DATHGE010000243.1:0-8410 GCA_035317805.1 Flavobacterium sp.
CGAGCTCCTAGCGAACAGGCGAAGCAAATTGCTTCTAAAAAAATCTTTAAGTAATAAAGCTTGGATATTTTGCATAAAAAAAACCCTCCGAAAGGAAAGGTTTTATTTAAGTGAGCACAGAAGGATTCGAACCTTCGACCGCCTGCTTAGAAGGCAGGTGCTCTATCCAGCTGAGCTATGCGCCCATTTTCTTTTAAAACTTAATGGTAAAGTTTATTTGTCGGGGTGGCAGGATTCGAACCTGCGGCCTCCTGCTCCCAAAGCAGGCGCGATAACCGGGCTACGCTACACCCCGAGGTGCAAAAAGCGGAGAGTAAGGGATTCGAACCCTTGGTACAGTTTCCCATACGCATGTTTAGCAAACATGTCCTTTCGGCCTCTCAGGCAACTCTCCAAGCTAATGAACGTAATTGTTTTAAGCGGTTGCAAATGTAATTTTTCATTCTGTATTCTACAACAAAATGGTAATTTTTTTTGAGGTTTTTTTAATAGGCAAATAAAAACAACTCATTGTCAGCGCTATACTGTATCTCAAAATTCGTGGAATTATTAAATTGTATCCGATAAGGCTTATTTTAAAATTTTTCCTGATATTGTAATACCAATTCCAAGGCCATGAAAAACATCGGCATACTGCTTTTTCTGCTCACATCCTGCTTCTGCAAAAGCCAGACAATTGATTTCGATACCGACATGATTCCGGATGATCCCGCCGATACGACTTTCGTCAATCTTAAAGATTACAGCCCTGATTTTATATATGACATGAAATACGCGACGGCGGATAATTTCCTCAAATCGAAAGTATACGATTGCGCCGAATGTTACCTGCGATTCAAAACCGTCAAGGCACTAATCAAAGCCAATGGAAAATTCATGAAGAAAGGCTACAAAATCAAACTTTTCGACTGCTATCGGCCTTTGGATATCCAGAAAAAAATGTGGGCCATCGTTTCCAATCCCGAATATGTTGCCGATCCGAAGAAAGGTTCCATCCACAACCGCGGCGGCGCTGTTGATATTACATTGGTCGATACCAACGGAAAGGAACTCGACATGGGAACGGGTTTCGACCATTTTGGAAAAGAGGCCAGCCACAACTACGAATCGCTGCCCGAAGGAGTCAAGGCCAACAGGAAGTTGCTGCGCGGCGTGATGACCAGTTTCGGCTTCAGGATTTTTGAAAGCGAATGGTGGCATTACAACCTCAAAAAATCGGCAAAAAATTATGAAGTCTCCAACTTCAAATGGGAATGTGAGTGATTACTTATTGTCTTCGATGCAATGGAAATAATTAACGAAGTAATTGGCCGGCTCGTAAGCCTGTCCATCCAGCTCTGCAGTCAAATCTTTCCTCAAGATATAATCGACAGTATCTGAGCTGTATTTGATCCGTATTAAGGAAATCGGCGAGTTTTTCAAATATTCAAAATCATCTTTCTTAAACATAAAATAACCTGTCAGGAGTCTGTTGTTCATCGTCTTGTCGTCACGAACCATCGATCCGCAGCTTTCCTTGTCGATATGGATCAGCGTCACGATTTTGCCGTTTTCGAGCTGCAAATACATTTTCGAATTCTTATCGAAACATTTCGCCTTGATGAAGTCGAAGCTCTTTTCGATAAACTGCACGTTGAGTGTCGGCGTTCCGTCGGAAACGGCAATCGAATAGAAGATATAGCTCGAATTGCCCGCAAAGTTTTTCTCATATACCAGATAGTCCTTTGTAACGCGGTATTGTCCGATCGAATCGACAACGTTCACGCTGAAATCACATGGTTTTTGGGCAAACGAGAAACTGCTGAAAGTAAAAAAAGCAAGGGCGAAAAGAAATCTCATGGTTATTTAATTTTGGTGCAAATTAAAACTATTTTATTGTTATTTGCATCAGTTGTGAAAAAACAATATGTCGCGCCGCCGTCTTTTATGTTCCATTTTTTTCGGATGGTTTCTACCGAATCGGGAAAGTTGCGCGTCGTAATATTGGCTTTCGTGTTTTCAAGGAATGACTTCATTTCCGACTTGCCATAATTTATTGAATTCGTGATTTCGAAAGCCCTTCCCGGAAAATAAATCACCGAATCGGAAGTATACAAATGGGAATGCGGATGCAGTTTTCCAAGGTCAAATTGGGACGCAACCGCATCAAATCCGCCCGATTTCATAATGGCGGCGTTGGGTTCATAAAGGTATTTTTTCGGAAGCGCGAAATTTACGGTTTCGGCATTTCCCAGAATGAAACTGAAATCATCGTCTTTTTCCTTCGAAAGGTTGACCGTCTCAATCGCAATGTGTCCCGAATGGCCTTTGGAAATTTCCCAAACCAATTCTTTGACTTCGTTTTCAACAGCGACAATATGGATTTTTCTGACGTTTTGTAATTCGGATAAACCGGCAGAAATGTCAAGAATCGGCGCCGTCTTCACCAGGATATTTTCGGTGTATTGGAAATAAAAATTCAGTAATTCCGGGACATTCGGTTGGCAATCCTTCAACATGAAAACCTTCCCTTTGGTATCATTCCGCCGCGACGGATCGATATAAATCCAATCGAATTTACGGTTTAATTTTTCAAGGATTTGCGTACTGTCGCCCGAAAGGCATTCGATATTGCCAACGCCTAAAACATCAAAATTATGCTTCACGATTTCGGATAATCGCGCGTCAATTTCACAATGAAAAACCTTTTCCAACCGTTTTGAAAAATAAAAATCGTCGACGCCAAAACCACCGGTAAGATCAATGAGGCTGTCGCCCGAAACCAATTTGCTTTTGTATGACGCCGTCTTTTCGGAAGAGGTTTGTTCTACAGAAATTTTGGATGGATAAATGATATTGCCGGACGAAAACCACGTCGGCAGTTTTTCCTTCGCTTTGGTTTTTGCCGCAATCTGGTTGATTATTGATATCCATTCCACTTCGGGAAACGGATTTTTCTGCAGCGCAAGTCTGGAAATATCCGCGCCAATATTACTGTCGATAAATTTCTGGATATCCGGATTTAGGAAAGGGAACTGCAAATCAAATGTCTTTGGTTAACAGTTGTATGATTTTGTTTTCGGGGAAGAATTCCTTTCCGATAACCTTAAGGATCGTGTAGCACGGAACTGCGACAATCATTCCCAAAATCCCGAAAAGCGAACCGGCAATCAGGATCACGATGAAAATCTCCAAAGGATGTGAATTGACGCTTTTGGAAAAAATCATCGGCGACGAAACATTGTTGTCGATCATCTGCACCACCCAGAATCCAATCATTACATAAATGGTCGTTGGCAGAATCACGCTTTGGAAATCGCTGCCCAGATTGCTGATCATCGTCAGGATTGCAGCCAGGACCGAACCGATCAGCGGCCCGATATACGGAATGATATTGAGAACGGCGCACAGGAATGCGATAATCAGCGCGTTTTCGACGCCAAAGATCAATAAGACAATAAGATACAGGATAAAAATAATCAACAATTGAAGCAGCAATCCGATGAAATATCGCGACAAAAGGTGGTTGATTTTATTGAGCGAATTGAGGATTTGCTCTTCATGCGAATCGGGAATCAGTTTTTTAGCGCCTTTCACAAAAATCATCCGGTCTTTGAGGAAGAAGAACGTGATGAAAAGTACAGATGCGAGTCCGACGCCAAAGCTCCCAATCGTTCCCAATAAAATATTGAGGAAGTTCGGGATAAAAGCAAAATTAATCTTCGAAGTGACATTGGCTTCTTTCATCAGGCTTTTCGAATCGATGTTGTGGCTTTCGAGCCAGACGCCAATTTTACTGATCAGTTCGGTGATGTTGCTTTCGATTTGCGTCGTACGCAGCAGCGACAGGTTTTCGCCCTGTGACGAAATCAGCGGGATAAACATCATGATGAATCCGGCCAGCACCGCAATGAAAATCAGTACCGTGGCGATTGTTGCAAACGTGTTGTTGAATTTTAACCTGCGCTGGAAGAAATTGAGCATCGGCAAACCGATCAACGTCGTAATCAATGCCACCACAAGGTAAATAATGACTGATTGGATTTCGTACAGAAAATAAAGCAACAGGCAGATTCCAGTGACAACGCCAATGGCTTTTAGGATTCCGGTTGCGATTATTTTCGAAGTCATATTTAAATTTTTACGTGAAGGTACAAATCTTTTTTCCTAATTATTGAAAATATAATTGAGGATATTGGCACCCATTTTTAAGGCATTGAGTCGGATTGCCGCCGGATCGTGGTGTACTTCCTCATCTTCCCAGCCATCGCCAAGATCGGTTTCATAAGTGTACAAAAGCGCCAATCGGCCATCGATAAAAATCCCGAAAGCCTGTGGGCGTTTGCCATCGTGCTCGTGGATTTTCGGAATTCCTGCAGGAAAGGGATTCGGTTTCTGGAAAATCGGATGGTTTGCCGGAATTTCGACCATGTCGTTGTTCGGGAACAATTTCTTAATTTCCTTGCGGATGTATTGGTCCATCCCGTAATTGTCATCGATGTGCAGGAAACCGCCGGAAGTCAGGTAATTTCTCAGATTAACCTGGTCGGCATCGCTGAAAACCACATTGCCATGGCCGGTCATGTGCACAAACGGATACGAAAATAAATCCGGACTTGAAGGCTCGACGGTTGCCGGTTTCGCCTTAATTTTCGTATTGATGTTCTGGTTGCAGTATTTGATCAGATTGGGCAACGAAGTCGGATTCGCATACCAATCGCCGCCGCCGCTGTATTTTAGCAATGCGATTTCCTGGCTGAAACCCGAAGCGCTGATAAAAACCAGCAAAAGGCAAAATATTCTTTTCATCAATGGTTATTTAATCTGATTTATAATTTCGTCCGCATCCGTAGTATTGAAACCGTATTGAAGCGAGAAATCCCGGGCTTTCTCTGCCCATCTTTTTGCGCCATTTTTATCGTCTGCTTTTATGCTCAACTTTGCTAAAAGCAAATAACTGTCTTTGGATTCCTTAATTTCAGCCGAATGCGTTTCCCAAACCACCGCTTCTTTCAATGCTTTCGGGTCTTCGATATTCTTCAGATAAACGTTTGCAATCTCATTGATTTCCGAAGGATATTTCCAGGACAATTGCTGTATCGATTTTGAAACGGTCTGGTGATAGGCTTTCCAGTTTTTGGTATTCTCGAAAAGCATACGGTCGTATTTAAACACCAAAGAATCGGTTTTGGGCATTCCAATCGCCGCTGCAGCTGTGCGTTCTTTGAAATAATTGACCGTATCGGAAAGCTGCGCATACGGCATCAGCGCTTCCATGACAATGTTGACGATCTTTCGTTCGACTCTTTTCGCAGAAGAAACCGCGGCAAAAGCTTCCTGATTTTTCAATACATATTGGAATTCCCGCGAGTCGATTTCACGGATGCCATTGGCCAGTATTTTCCAGTTAATCGATGAGATTAATTCTGTTTCCTTCAATTTTGAAAGGTAAATCTTTGCAGGCTCATTCGCGTCGAGATTGCTTTTGCGTAAAGCGGCGACATAGGCGTAACATTTATCCGCGTTGTCCGGTTCGGCTAAAAACTGAGATTTGAGATACGGAAATTGCATTTTCGGATCGAGCGCGTTTTTGCATTCCTGGATAAAGGTATCGGTTTTGAATTCACCCGAAAAACTATAAAGCAATTCGCCATTGCTATCCATAACGGCAAAAGTAGGGAAGGCCTTGACGCCGTATTGTTTGGCGATTGCCGGTCCGGATCCTTTTTCTGCATCCTGCCACGCGCAGACAAAATTAGCATTGCAGAAACTGACGATTTCAGGCTGGTTCAGCACTTCGGCTTTCATCTTATTGCAATGGCTGCACCAGGTAGCGTAGAACATAAAGAGGATCGGCTTCTTTTCAGATTTGGAAAGCTGCAGTACTTCGGGAAGATTCCCGTCATGGAATTGAATCTTTTCCTGCGCCTGAATGGCCAGACAAAAAAAGATAAAAAGCAGCAGCTGAATTTTTCTCATAAAACTATTCATTTACAAATGCGACGCTGTGGCAGGCGACTATCGCGGCGGTCTCTGTGCGCAATCTTGTATGTCCCAAAGATACCGGAATGTATTTATTTTCAATTGCCATTTGGATTTCTTTGGCAGAAAAATCACCTTCGGGACCAATCAGGATTGTGAGGTTTTCATTTGGTTTCAATACGTCCTTGAGCGATTTTTTGTCGGTTTCCTCACAATGGGCGATACATAAAAGTCCGTCGTGTCTGGCTTTCATAAAATCCTTAAAAGCTACCGGTTCGTTCAGTTTCGGCAGGAAATAATGCAAGGACTGTTTCATCGCCGACTGGATAATCTTGTCGAAACGGTCGGTTTTGATCTGTTTCCTTTCGGAATGGTCGCAAATGAGTGGCGTGATTTCGGTGATCCCGATTTCGGTCGCTTTCTCGAGAAACCACTCAAAACGATCGTTCATTTTAGTCGGCGCGACGGCGAGATGCAATTCGTATTTCGGTTTTTCGGACGCTTCGGAAGATACAACTTTGGCGGTACATTTCGAATCGGAAGCCAAAGTGATTTCCATCTTAAATAAAAATCCCAAACCATTGGTTACAAATAAGGTATCTCCGTCCTTTTTTCGAAGCACTTTAATAATGTGTTTGCTTTCTTCCTTGTCGAATGAAAACGTTTCCGTATCGGTATTGATGTTTGGATTGTAGAATAATTGCATAATTAAAGGGCTATTCTCGCTTTGGAAACCACGTCCGAAGTTTCGAAATTTTCAATGAGGAATTTTTGGTAACCGACGATGCCGATCATCGCCGCGTTATCCGTAGTGTATTCGAATTTTGGGATAAAGGTTTTCCATCCATATTTTTGTTCCGCCGCCTTGAGCGTATTCCGGATTCCCGAATTGGCCGAGACGCCGCCACCGATTGCGATCTGTTTGATTCCGGTTTCCTTTACAGCCATTTTTAATTTATCCATCAGGATTTCAATGATCGTATGCTGGATCGAGGCGCAGATGTCATTCAGGTTTTCTGCAATGAAATTCTCATTTTTCGCGACTTCTTTCTGGATGAAATACAAGATTGCGGTTTTCAATCCCGAGAAACTGAAATCGAGTCCGGGCACTTTCGGTTTCGTAAACGCAAACGCTTTCGGGTTTCCCAATTGCGCATATTTGTCGATCAACGGGCCGCCGGGATAAGGCAATCCGAGGATTTTCGCACTCTTGTCAAAAGCTTCGCCAACCGCATCGTCGGTGGTTTCACCGATAATTTCCATATCGAAATAACCGCTGACTTTTACGATCTGTGTGTGTCCGCCCGAAATGGTCAGCGCGATAAACGGAAATTCCGGCTTGTCGAAGTTTTCCTCATCGATAAAATGCGCGAGTATGTGCGCCTGCATGTGATTCACGGCAATCAACGGAACATTGAGTGCAAGTGACAATGATTTGGCAAATGAGCTTCCAACCAATAGCGAGCCCATCAATCCCGGGCCTTGCGTGAATGCGATTGCGGAAAGTTGGCTCTTATTGACGTTTGCTTTCCGAAGCGCCATTTCAATTACGGGCACAATATTCTGCTGGTGCGCACGCGAGGCCAATTCGGGCACCACGCCGCCAAATTCAGTATGAATAAGCTGGTTGGCAACAACATTCGACAGCACTTTATCGTTCTGTAAAACAGCCGCGGCGGTATCATCGCACGAACTTTCGATTGCCAGGATAAAAACAGGCGGTTTTTGCATAAAAAAGCAGGAAATTTTGGATTATATTTGACAAACATTTCGAAGCACACAAAATTAAAGAATTTTATCAAAGGGAACGGCCTTTCCGAAGGCAAATATTTTTTGGAAAAGACTAAAACATCTACGGGCAGGAAAATCAGGAAAATAGTATTGCGCACCTTACTCGCGCTGATTCTATTATTGCTGATGCTTGCCATTGCGCTTTCTTTGCCGGTCGTGCAGACGAAAATTGCCGAATACGTTACGGAAAGGATCAACGCCGATTATAAGACCGACATCAAGGTCGACCAGGTTGCGATTACCGTTTTCGGCGGCGTAAAGCTTAAAAATGTGATGATCCGCGACCATCATAAAGACACGCTGATTTATGCAGGCCGCATCAAAACCAACATCCTTGACCTTGAGAAAGTAGCCGACGGCGATTTGCTGTTTGGCGTGCTGCGCGTTGACGGACTCGTATTCAACCTCAAGCAATATAAGGGCGAGCAAGGAACAAACCTCGATCATTTCATTGCGCTTTTCGACTCGGGAAAACCGTCAACGTCGAAGAAAAAATTCCTGATGAAAGCCAAAAATGCCTACATCACCAATGGGCATTTCTTATTGCTGGATGAAAACAGGCCGAATCCGAAAGACCTCGACCTAAAGAAAATAAACGCCGAGCTCGCGAACTTCCAGATTTATGGCCCGGCAGTGACGATCGATATCAAAAAGATGT
>DATHGE010000244.1:0-9195 GCA_035317805.1 Flavobacterium sp.
CGCTCCTATCAGGGCGACGACAGTATCATCCAAAACAAAAAGCCGACATCAACAAGTCGGCTTTATCGTTATAAGAAACTACATTAAGGAAGCCATTGCATCACTTTCTGCACGATAAAAGGCTTGTAATAATTCGCCGCCCCGCAATGCCCGACGCCGTCAATGATCAGGCATTCGCTCATCGAAGCCACGCCCGGATTCGCATTGGCCGCCAAACCATTCTTAAAGACATTGGTATCGGGAACGCCCATCACATCATCGGTTTTGTTGCTCATATAAGCCGTCGGAAACAGGATCGCGCTGCCTTTCCATTCGTCGCCGCCCGAACATTGCAGGATTACGCCTTTGTTTCCGGTAATTGGTGTAATTCCGGCCTGCGCCGGTAAAACCAGTGCGAAAGTACTGTTTCCGCCACGCGATAATCCACCAATGATGACCTTGCTTCTCGGGATATCGAAGTCGGCGGTCGCACCGGCAATCACTTCCTCGATATTGCTTTTGAAAGTCGCATTCTGGTTTTCAACCGTGCCCGAAATTGGCTCGTAAGAAGTCGTAATCGCAACATAACCCTGCTGTGCCAAAGCGACACATTGGTCGTTGAGCGTGTAATCATTCTCATCGGCATCGTCGCCGTGGGCCAGGATTACGATTCCCTTGCGGGTGCTTTCGCTTTCCGTTTCCTGGAAAAATTGTTTGTACTTGAAATTCGTGGCGTCGACGGTTTCAGAATTTACCGGCGGTCCTTGAACTTCTGTCGCATTGTTGTCGTCATCCTTGGAACATGAAACGGCAAGCGCCGATAAAAAAAGTATGGATAATAATGGCAGTTTTTTCATGATGTTGGTTTTTTGATTTCTAATTCGTTTTAAATCTGAATCAAAAGTGCGCAGGATAAACCGACAAAAAATCACAAAACATACCAACTGCGGATTTGAGCCAAAGAACGGCTGTAAATAAAAAAACCTCCACCGGAAAGTGAAGGTTTTGTATATCTTGGTCCGGAAATTTTACAATCCGAATTCTGCTTTTACTTTATCTACGAAATCGAGTTTCTCCCACGTAAACAAATCAACGGTAACCGTTTTTACGACACCATAAGGCGTGGTGAAATTTTTGGTTACGGTTTCCGGCTTGCGTCCCATGTGCCCGTAAGCAGCGGTTTCGCTATAGATTGGGTTTCTCAATTTGAGTCGTTGCTCAATAAAATAAGGACGCATGTCAAAAATGGCTTCGACCTTTTTGGCGATTTCGCCATCGGTCAGGTTTACTTTCGAAGTCCCGTAAGAGTTGATATAAATTCCCATCGGTTTAGCCACGCCAATGGCATAAGAAACCTGAACCAGAATTTCCTCGGCAACACCAGCAGCCACAAGGTTTTTGGCGATATGACGCGTGGCATAAGCCGCACTTCTGTCCACTTTACTCGGGTCTTTTCCTGAGAAAGCGCCGCCACCGTGGGCACCTTTTCCGCCGTAAGTATCGACGATGATTTTTCTTCCCGTCAATCCGGTATCGCCGTGTGGTCCGCCAATGACGAACTTTCCGGTCGGGTTAATATGGTATTGGATTTTGTCGTTGAACAAGTGCGCGTACTGTGGATATTTAACGATGATTCTTGGAATCAAAATAGAAACCAGATCGCTCTTGATTTTAGCCAGCATCGTCGCTTCTTCATCAAAATCGTCATGCTGTGTAGAGATTACGATGGCATCGATACGAACCGGTTTGTTGTTGTCGTTATATTCCAATGTCACCTGGGATTTGGCATCCGGGCGAAGGTATTTGATTTCGTTGTTTTCTCTTCTGATGTTAGCCAATTCAATTAACAAAGCATGCGATAAATCCAAAGCCAGAGGCATATAGTTTTCCGTTTCGTTTGTGGCGTAACCGAACATCATTCCTTGGTCGCCGGCGCCCTGGTCTTCAGGATTTGCCCTTTCAACGCCCTGGTTGATGTCGCCCGATTGCTCATGGATGGCAGAAAGCACACCACAAGAGTTGGCCTCAAACATATATTCGCTTTTCGTATAGCCTATTTTTTTGATCACATCGCGCGCAATCTGCTGCACATCGAGATAGGTTTTTGATTTTACCTCTCCGGCCAAAATCACCTGTCCGGTTGTTACTAAAGTTTCACATGCCACTTTCGAATCAGCGTCAAATGCCAGGAAATTATCAATTAATGCATCTGAAATTTGATCAGCAATTTTGTCGGGATGTCCTTCGCTAACTGATTCTGACGTAAATAAATAAGCCATAATAAAATTATTTTTTAATTAATTTGAGGAAGTAAAAAGGATTGCGAAACACTAAAGGAGAGCAGTCTGCTTTAGCATTTTTTTGATACAGGAATAAATTCCGGACCAGAGGTTGCAATCAGTTTCAAATCTTTCCTCTTGATTTTTCGTTGGCAAATGTATGAAACCATTTTCGATTTGGAAAAAATTAAGACGGTTTAATTTTGGAAGTTTCTTAATAATAAAAAATTAACGATAGAATATTTATAGCGGTTAATTTTGTTGTAAGTTTATACTTTCATGAGCAAGTTTTCCAACCCTGGGAATTCGGCAAAATCGTTAAAGTAGGGCAATACCACAACGCTTCTACTCCGTTATCAAATGTATATCTGCAACCTTCGCCAGGCAGGCATCAAAAAACAATTCGTGGTTCCAAAGTAAAACAACAGCAGGGCTGGCCTCCCTATGAAAGCTACAGAAGTCTGGTATAACAGCTGTTTTATATCGGCAATCTGCTGCAACCGAAAAACGGTTTACGGCTTTAACAACCAATTATAAATAAGATGAAAAAACCTTATGTATTCATGCTCTTGTCTATGATGGCAACGCATGCGCAAACAGGACTTGTAACTTACACCGAGGACACAAGCACAAATTTCAGCAATCCTGAAAGGGGACTATATTATTACACCAGCACAAAATCCGGGTCCTCTAACAATTACGTTTTTCTGACAACGGGTGAAATCGACGATGCCATTTCGCAAAACATCAGCCTGATGTGGCGCCAATTCAGATTGGATGCTTTTGTGAATGAAGGCAACCCCGGTTCAAGTTCCACTTTCACAACGTTCAAAAATAATATGGTTACTGATTTTGCGCTGATGCGGTCGAAAGGCGTCAAATGCATCGTCCGTTTTTCATATACGGATGTGATACCAAATTCTCCCGATGCAACCAAAGCAGTAATCATGGCACAAATAGCCGCATTGAAAACGGTTACGCAAGCGAATGAAGATGTGATTTCGAGCGTAGAGGCAGGCTTTATCGGTGGGTATGGCGAATGGGCCTATTCGACTCATTTTGGCGATGGGACCCGAGCAAATCTTGAGCTTCCGGCAAACAGCCAAATGAAGCAGGATCGGACAGATATTGGAAGAGCAATTATAGGTTCGACAACTTCGGGTCTTACAAATAACAGAATGGTGGCATTCCGGACACCTTATTTCCAGCAATTGATGCCTGTCTACTGTACGGATTGCCTAAGACCCGTGCCTTATGACGGTAATATTTCATCTAGAACAGCAGCGCATAACGACTGCTTTTTAGCCGATGTGGATGATATGGGAACTTTTGAAAGCACTCCTTTATCAATTGACCAGGATTATCTGGAACACCAAAGCAAATACACTTTTTCCGGGGGAGAAACCTGCCGCAATGCAAGCCCGCCCACAGATCCGTATTACAATCAGTCAAATGCGTTGGCAAAAATGGAAAAATACCATTTCAATTACTTAAATGGAAGCCCAGCCATCGATCCTCCTGGCGGCATATCACCGAACCAATACTGGGCGACCGCTAACGGCGGCAATATCTATGAACAGATTAAGCGCAGATTGGGTTACAGGTTTGTACTGTTGAACAGTAATGTAACTAGTAATATACTAACTGTCAATTTAAAAAATGTGGGGTTTGCGAATATGTTTAACCAAAGGAAAGTATATTTGATTTTGGAGGAAAGCGGCACTCCTTCCAACGTTTATCAAGTGGAGTTAACCGATGATCCACGCCTTTGGAATGCAGGCCAACAAGCAACCATCACCAAAAATTTAGTAGGCATGACTTCCACTACCGGCGCGATTCCGACCAATAAAACGTATAAGCTTTATTTAAGCCTTCCTGATTTGAACGCAACTTTGGCCGCTTCTACCACAACCGACCGAAGATACTATGTGCGATTCGGCAATAATAATAGTGGGACGAATGTTTTCTGGAATTACAATGGCAAAGGATGGAATAATCTGTTCAGGTCAACTTTTCTGTCGAATACAGGAACTGCTTCGAGACTTATGGAAGAAAATGTTTTGTATTTTGACGCTTATGCTTATCCAAATCCTTACGGCGAAAGCTTCAAGCTTAATGTTAATTCATCAAGCGAAGAGAAAATAAGCATCAAAGTATTTGATATGGTTGGAAGGCTTGTTGACAGCGCTACCAGCGATCGTTTAACACTTAATGACCTCGAAATCGGAAGCGATTACAGGGCTGGAATGTATAATGTAATTATTACTCAGGGAAACAATAGTAAAAGTTTGCACATAATTAAGAAATAATGCTTTTTTAACCATGCATTTTAATTAAATTTCGAGTGCATGGTTTTTTAACTTTTTTTTTTCTTAGCTTTGCTATTCAATCATAAAAAAATATAAATATGAAAAAATTATTACTTTCTATTGTAGTCGTATTAGGATTACAAGCTCATGCACAGCAAACGTTATTCGAAGATTCTTTCGAAACGTATACTGATTTTGCTATTTCAGATGTTGGTTTCTGGACATTAACAGATGTGGATTTGAAAGTGACTTACGGTTTTACCGGTGTTACCTTCCTGAATTCAGGTGTTGCTAAGTCATTCCAGGTTTTCAACTCTACTGCAACTGCACCGCCATTGACGCCATCTGCTACAAGCAACTGGGCTGCAAGAACAGGTACTAAAGCGATGGTTTGCTTCGCTGCTGCAAGTGCTACACCTTTGAACAATGACTGGATGATTTCTCCGGAAATCCAATTGTCAGTCTCAGGAAATACATTGACTTTCTGGGCAAAATCATGTGATGCAGCATACGGATTGGAAAGATTTAAAGTGGGTGTTTCTACAACCGACACTGCACCTGCAAGCTTTACAATTATTTCAGCGGCTCCTTATATCGTTACACTTCCAAACGTAACTTACGCACAGTACACTTACAACCTTGATGCTTATGCAGGCCAACCGGTTTACATTGGTATCAACTGTGTGTCTAATGACCAATTTGGTTTTGCTGTGGATGATTTCAAAGTAACGGCTGATGATCTTTCTACTGACAGTTTCTTCTCTTCAAACTTCAAAGTTTATCCAAACCCTGCAAGCAGCGTATTGAATGTAGATGCTAAAACTTCTGCAATCAATGAAATGCAGCTTACAGACCTTAACGGAAGAATCGTTAAATCAATCAAAGCTAACGGTGTTAACAATGCACAAATCAACATCAGTGATTTGAATGCTGGTGTTTACTTCCTGAAAGTGACTTCTAACGAAGGAACAGGAACGACAAAAGTGGTTAAAAACTAATACCTTTTTTGAAAATAATGAAACCCGCTTTTTAAAGGCGGGTTTTTTTATGTATTATTGTTCCTGAAAAATCATATTTCCCAATCTAAATCGAATCAATTATGAAAAGACTTTTACTCACACTTTCCTTAACATTGGCTTTCGCATCGGCAGAAGCGCAATATATTTTTATCGAAAACTTTGACGTGTTCCCGGTAACCTGGACCACAACGAACCAAAGCGAGCCAACCGGCCCTTCACTTTGGAGGCAAGGAACAGGAACGCAATTCAACCCCGGCGGTTTTAACGGCGACGCCACTTCCTTTACCCTGGTAAATTCAGCCAGCTGTGTCGGAAACGGAACCATAAGCAACTGGCTTATCACTCCGGTAATCGGACTCCAGAACGGTGATATCATCAGATTCTGGTCGCGCGTTGGAGGAACATTTGTGCAATATCCGGACAGGCTCGAAATGCGGATAAGTACGAATGGCGCAGCTACGGCAATGCCTTCCGGAGCGACTTCTGTTGGTGATTTTACGACTTTGGCACTGACCGTCAATCCGGCTCTCACAACTACAGGATATCCGCTGGAATGGACACTGTACAGCTATGAAGTGACAGGCTTGCCGACTTTGACTGACAGTAAAATTGCCCTCAGGTATTATGTCACCAATGGCGGAACTTTGGGTGACAATTCAAACCTCATTGGCGTTGACGCTTTCTCAATTGAACGCATATTAGGGACTAAGGATTTCTTCGCGGCAAATTATTCGGTATATCCAAATCCGGCGTCGACGGTGTTAAATGTGTCGTCAAAAAGCAATGCGATTTTGGAAAAAATTGAATTGGTTGATCTCAATGGAAGGGTGGTTAAAAGCATCAATCCGACTTCTGTTTCAGAATCGCAAATCAATATTGCCGATTTAAGCAACGGAATTTACCTGCTGAAAGTAAAATCGGATCAGGGAATTGGTGTTTCAAAAATAACCAAAAAATAACTGATTTTCAATTGTTTAAAGTCTTAAAAATCGATTTCGTAATTGCGGGCTTTGGAAAAAACTAATGTTAAAGTTTCATTTTCCGTTTGGTCAATCCAAAAATAGTTCAGAAGTTTGCTTCATCAAAAAATAACAAAATGAAATTTACAATGTGCAATATGTGTCGAATGATGTGGAAGATTTCCGCGGAGCACATTATTGCATAAATTTTAAATTTTTAAAATATAAAGCAAGAAGCCTTCCGCAACCCGGGAGGCTTTTTTTATTTAAACCAATTTCAAAAATCAAAAACCTAAAATCGTAAATCAAATGAATCCAATAGCAAATAAAATGATGATGTGTTGTATGATGCGTATGCGTCCGCCCTGCTATTGCCAAAAGCGAAAGAGATAATCTCTGTTATAGTTGTTCAAAACTGTAAGCCCTTTTGGTAAACCGCCAAAAGGGCTTTTTTTTGTCACCCTGAGCGCAGTCGAAGGGTCCGTAAAAATTCAAATCAATATAAATCTTTAAACCTTAGAAATTATGAGTACTCAAAAATTTGCAACAAATGCGCTACATGCCGGACACGACGTAACCAAAAACGCTGGAACCCGCGCCGTCCCGATCTACCAAACGACTTCGTATGTCTTCAACAATGCCGATCATGCCGCCAATCTTTTTGGCCTTGCCGAACCGGGATTCATCTACACCAGACTGAACAACCCGACCAACGACATCCTCGAACAGCGTCTTGCCGCGCTCGAAGGCGGAATCGCAGCAGTCGTAACCGCGTCTGGAACCGCAGCGCTTTCCACAGCATTGCTGGTGTTGCTAAAATCAGGCGACCACATCGTTGCCTCCAACAGCCTTTATGGCGGAACTTACAATTTATTGAATGTGACTTTGCCGAGACTGGGCATCACCACCACATTCGTAGATCCTTCCGATCCCGAAAATTTCACCAAAGCCGCACAGGAAAATACCCGGGTGTTTTTTGCGGAAGCGCTCGGAAACCCGAAACTCGATGTACTAGACCTGAAAGCGATTTCGACACAGGCCAAAGCGTTCAAAGTGCCTTTCATCGTAGACAACACCGTGCCGTCGCCTTATCTGCTGAACCCGATCGAACACGGCGCTGACATCGTCATTCATTCGCTCACCAAGTACATCACCGGGAACGGGACATCGCTCGGAGGCGCAATCATCGATGCCGGAAACTTCGACTGGGCCAATGGGAAATTCCCTGAATTTACAGAACCGTCTGCGGGTTACCACGGACTCGTTTATCATGAAGCTTTAGGCAATGCGGCATTCATCGCCAAAGTAAGGATCGAAGGACTGCGGGATTTCGGCGCCGCCTTGAGTCCGTTTAATGCATTCCAGATTATCCAGGGATTGGAAACTTTGCCGCTCAGGATCCGGAAACATTCCGAAAACGCACTCGCCTTAGCCGAATGGCTTGAACAACAGGAAGACGTGACCTGGGTAAATTATCCGGGATTGAAATCGAGCAAATACTATAATCTCGCCCAAAAATACCTCCCGAAAGGACAGAGCGGCGTCGTGACATTCGGACTCAAAGGCGGTTTCGAAGCGGCGAAAAAAGTAGCCGACCAAACCAAAGTGTTTTCATTGCTGGCGAATATCGGCGACACGAAATCCCTGATTATTCACCCGACAAGCACAACACACCAGCAACTTTCAGACGAGCAGCAAATCGCGACCGGAGTGACCAAGGACCTGATCCGTTTGTCTGTCGGAATCGAAGATATCGAAGACCTCAAAGCCGACCTGAAAGCTGTATTCGCCAATATTAAAAATCCCCAACTCGTATAAATCATGAGCACAAAAATCGTAAACGTACTAGGCTATGCGGCCGGCAACGACCAGTTCATTGTCAAGGCCAGGAATCTTGACATCAGGATTAGTAAAAATAAATATTCGGATGATCTGGAAGGCGCAAGCCCGATTGAATACATTCTCGCGGGTTTCGCCGGATGCATCAACGCTGTCGGGATTCTGGTGGCCAAAGAATTGGAGATTGATATCAAATCGCTGCAGGTGGAAATTTCAGCAGCGCTCGACACCGATAAATACAATGGGAAACCAACTGCGGTCCGCGCCGGATTCAATGCCATCAATGTGGTCGTAAAACCGACTTCCGATGCTTCGCCATCCGAGCTTCAAAACTGGATCGAACAGGTCGAATACCGATGTCCCGTGCAGGACAATCTTATCAACCCAACCCCGGTTACCGTAACATTGGTTAAGGAACCCGAAGCTGTTGAAGCAGCCTGAAAATAAATTGTTTGTTTTTGTTTGTTTGTTAAAACTGCTTTCGGCTGATGGCTCGGCCGAAGCAGTTTTTTAAAAAAGAAATTATGAGTAAATTAAAAAAAATAGCAATCACCGATTGGGTTCCCGAAAATGGTAAACTGCAAAATGTTTCCCTATTCTACCAAACTTTCGGACCAGAATTAGGGACTGCGCCAGTTGTTCTAGTCAATCACGCACTTACCGGAAACTCCAATGTCACAGGGAAAAATGGCTGGTGGAATGACCTTATCGGAAAAGAAAAAACCATCGACACCAATTATTTTACTGTCATCGCATTCAATATTCCGGGCAACGGCTTCGACGGCGATTTCGCAAACCTTATTTCCAATTA
>DATHGE010000245.1:0-13042 GCA_035317805.1 Flavobacterium sp.
TGTTGGTCCTGCTCGCCATCGTTTCACAATTCTCAAATGCCCAGGCGGATGGCTATGCCAAAAGTACGGACGGGACGCTCATTTACTACCGGATTTTCGGTGAAGGGAAACCGATGCTTGTCATCAACGGCGGACCCGGAATGAACAGCAACGGTTTTGAGGCACTAGCCGGAAAATTAGCGCCGCATAATACAGTTATCCTTTATGACCAGCGCGGCACGGGGAAATCCATACTCAAGAACCTCAATCCCAAAACCATTACGATGTCCTTAATGGTTGATGATATCGAAGCGATCCGCAAACATCTCAAAATCGAAAAATGGCATATTCTCGGGCATTCTTTCGGCGGCATGATGGCTTCGTATTACGCGACGCTTTATCCGCAGCACATAGACAAACTCATACTGTCTGCTTCGGGCGGCATCAATCTGGGATTGCTTTCGTATGTGCCTGAAAGCATGAATTCCAAACTTACCCAAACCGAACGCGATTCGCTTGCTTATTGGAATGCAAAAATCGCTGCCGGAGACAACAGTTATAAGACAAGGCTCGGTCGCGGCAGGAATCTGGCACCGGCTTATTTATACGATAAAAAATATGTTCCGCTTTTAGCCGAAAGGCTAACCCAGGGCAACGCCAGAATAAACGGACTGATCTGGGACAACCTGCAGCAGATCAAATTTGACTGTGCGCCGAAACTGAAAACCTACACCAAACCCGTCCTGATCATTCAGGGAAAACAGGATTTGATAAAGGCAGAAACTGCAGAAGTGGCGCATCGGGCTTTCCGCAATTCAAAAGTGGTTTTTATGGAGCATTGCGGGCATTATGGCTGGCTTGATGCGGAAACGCAGTATTTGGGTGAGATTGAAGGCTTTTTGAACCCTTAATTTTTTGACTTTCCTTGATGCCCCTTAATCCCTTAATGGTAAAAACATTTTAATTATTTTTACCAAAAACTACAAGCTTGAAAACCACCACCTACAAAAACACCAAAATCTCCTATTCCGATACCGGCAAAGGCACCGCCATTGTATTGCTGCATGGTTTTCTGGAAAACAGCCATATCTGGGACTTCTTTATTTCAGAATGGTCCAGAAAATACCGCATCATCGCCATCGATCTGCTCGGACACGGCGAAAGCGAATGCCTCGGCTACATCCATCCGATGGAAGACCAGGCCGATATGGTGCATGAGGTTTTATCAGAACTTCGCATCCGAAAGGCCATTTTCGCCGGACATTCTATGGGCGGCTATGTTGCGTTGGCTTATGCCGAATTGTATCCCGAGAACGTAAAAGGATTGGCGCTGATCAATTCGACTTCCCGCGCCGATAGTGATGAAAGGAAATTAAACCGCGACCGTGCGATTAAGGCCGTAAAGAAAGATTATACCTGTTTCGTACGCATGTCGATCGCCAATCTTTTTGCCGAACACAACCGCGAAAAATTTGCCGATGAAATCGAAAATGTCAAAATACAGGCTTTAAAGACACCACTCCAGGGCGTTGTGGCGTCGCTTGAAGGCATGAAAGTCAGGAAAGACAGGGAAGTTTTATTACACTTCGGACCTTATCCGATGCTGTTGGTTTTGGGGACCAACGATCCGGTGCTTAATTATGATGAAAACGTGGGGCAGATTGTCGGCACGAATGTCCAGCTCGCCACTTTCGATTCGGGCCACATGACTTCGATTGAAAACCGTATGGAGTTATTGGAAACGTTAAGTGCTTTTTTTAAAAAAATCTAGAGGTTTCACCGCAAAGTCTGGAAGTCTTTCGCAAAGTTCGCTAAGCTTTGTGGCGCTTTGCGTTTAATTAATCTTTTCGGTAAATGGAATGCCCGGGTCTAAAATTTCGCGCAATAAGATAACGAGCTGCTCCGTATAATTTTCCGAAATAGCTGCATTGATGACCGTCGTTTCTGTCTTTTCGAAAGTGTCTTTGAAAACAAATGGCAGAAAGCCCGCCTTGAGGTTCTTAAAGGAAATGATTCCGGCTTCCATTTCTTTGCCTTGTGCATACGGTTCATACATAAAAGCATAGGCCAGCAACTGGATGATTTTATCGTTTTTAATGTCGCCAGTCAATCCTTTCCAGGTTTTGAGGGCAATGCTTCCGGCTTCGACTTTTCCGGTCTTGTAATCGATAATCCTGATCTTTCCGTTGTGTTCTTCAATCCGGTCGACCGAGCCGCCGATTTTAACCGGAAACGGCAAATCGTCGTGCAGCAAATCACGCTCGTCGTAACGCTGTTCCAAAGCCAGTATCCTGATGACCGCACCCGATTTGATGTCTTCGAGTTCCATCTTGAGGAAATTGGAAACATTGCGTTTGGCGACTTCAAAAGCCAACAGGTTCCTGCCTTTGCGGATTTCGCCTTCTTTGTAAACGAGCCTGAATTGGTTCAGCACCTCATCGTCGAGTTTTTTATAAGCTTCGGCAATATCGCTTTCGGAAAGAAATTTTCCGATGAAAGGCTTATACAAAGCTTCGAGTGAGCCATGAATAATCGTTCCGAGCGTATTGAGCGCAATGTTTTCCTCGACTTCCTCGACTTCGCTGATGCGCAGGATTTTCTGGAAATAGAAATCGATCGGGTTCCTGATATAAGAAGTCAGCGCCGATGGTGAGAATCCTTTCTCCGCGATCTCTTTAAGCCTTTGCAAGACGCTTTCCGATTTCGGAATGACAATCGGCTCATAGACCGTTTCAGGCAAAACCGCATTGTAGATTTCGTGCGAAAGATTGTGATTAGGTTGCTTTTCGACTTCGAGCTGCGTAATAAAACGGCTTTTTTCGCCGGCATCAAAACCTTCGCTTTCGGTGTTGTAAATCAGGTAAATATTTTTAGCGCGCTGTAGCAGGTGATAAAAATGATAGGTATAAATCGCATCTTTTTCTTTAAATGTCGGAAGTCCGAGTTCCCTTTTCACATCATACGGAATAAACGAATTCTGTGATTTCCCGGCAGGGAATTTCCCTTCATTCATAGATGTGACGATGACCGTATCGAAATCAAGCACACGGCTTTCGAGTACGCCCATAATCTGTAATCCGCTTAACGGCTCGCCTTCAAAAGACACTTCTGCCAAATCGATTACCTGTTTGTAAATCGCGTGCAGCGTTTCGATATTGTTGATGTGCTCGTGTTGCGAATAATAATTGATCAGTTTGTTGATGACTTTGAAAATGGCATATACGAAGGTTTTGGCGATCTTCTCTTCCTCGTTGTCGTTGCTCAGGTTGGTTTTTATCGTTTGCAGCAATGATGATACGGAATTGAGGACATCGATCGGTCCGTTTTCCCACTTTTGAAACAGTAATGCAAATAGGCTGTTTTGGCCCAGATTGAGTTCGAACAGTTTTTTATGTGTAATGAAAGTGTAATTATTCTGCTTGATAATAGTCGCTAAAGCATTGGCATTCGCATACGGCTCGACCAATGGATGCGTCAAAATATCGAGAACATCCTTATAATAAAACACATAACTGCTTGCATTTCTGGAAAGTGCGTTGGTGTGCATCCGGAATAATTTGGCAATCAGTATCTGCGCAGGATTGTTCTTTGCGGAATAGCCCATCGTGATATTTAAGGCTCCGACGGAATCCGGCAATGCGTATAAAAGTGGCACCAGCAGGTTTTCCTCGCCCAATATGACTGCGACTTTATCGAGTGTTGTTCCCGGGTTTAAGAACAGCTCTTTCCGGATGATATTCCCGGCGATTTTAGTCTGCCCGATGGATTTTGGCGTCCCGATAATTTCGATCTTTTTGGGAGTTGAAAAATCGTCCATAATCCATTCGAAAGGATTGGATTTGTAATGCTTCCAGCTTTCGCGGAAACGGCGGATAAACAGGCCCGCATCGTGCAACGGATCGTTTATGAAAGCCTGGTCGGCATCCCAGTATATTTTGCCCTGGCCTGAAGCCATAAGATGCTGGATGATTTGCTCTTCGGCAGCATTGAGCGCATTAAAGCCAGCAAACAATAAAGTCTTTTTGGCTAAGGAATCGGAATAGTGATTGAGATTGTGAACTGCCTCGCGATAAATCAGGCCCTGATAACCGATGCCTTTCTGAAGCAGGTGGCTGTAAAGCGATTGGTAATAGTTGGGAAGCAGTTTCCAGAATTCGAGATAATTGCCGATGAGTTCGGTCCTGTTTTCGGCATCAACCGACCAGTGCTCTATTTCCTTGATGTTTTCGAGGTATTTCAATACTTTATCGGGTTCCAGCAAATACCGGTCGATTTCATTGAAGTCCTGCAGCAGGGTTTTGGCCCAATTGGCAAAAAGCTCAAAGGATTGTTGGTTTGATTTTTCGGTAACGGATAAATAGACATTATAAAATTCGAACAGCAATTCAATCGGGTCGATGGAACGGATTCCTGATATGTCCTGAATAAGTTCTTCGATACTTATAATTTCGGGCGCAAAGATGGTCTGGCTTACTTGTCCTTTCAAAGCTTCAATCAGGAAAATACGCGCACGTTTGTTTGGCAGTACCACAATGGTATCAGACATGGATTCCATGTGGTTTCCAATAAGGGTTTGCGCAATCCTGTCTAAGAAAGAAGTATTTGTCATTTTATAAAAATAAAAAAACGCCCCGATAAATCGGGGCGTTTCCTTAAATATTTAGGTATAAATTATTTTACTAATTTCACTTCAACCCTACGGTTGTTCGCTTTACCTTTTTTAGTTTTATTAGAATCGATTGGTTTAGATTCTCCGTAACCAACTGAAGATAATCTGTCAGCAGCGATTCCGTTTTCAGTTAAGTAATTTTTAACTGCAGCTGCTCTGTCTTCAGATAATTTCTGATTCATTGCATCTTTACCATCGCTATCCGTGTGACCTTCAATGCTGAATTTAGAAGAAGGATATTCTTTCAAGATTGCAACGATTGATTGTAATACTGCGAATGTTTGTTGTTGGAATGTTGCTTTACCGCTGTTGAACAAGATTGTTTTAGCGTAAGCGTTCAATTTCATGATTTGCTCTTCAGAGATTTCAGGACAACCATTGTTTGCAACAGTACCTTTAACGTCCACACATCTGTCATCTTTATCTAACACACCGTCTCCGTCAGTATCTGGCCATGGGCAACCTCCGTTTTCTTTTGGACCTTTAACTTGTGGACATTTGTCATCTTTATCAGCGATTCCATCTCCGTCAGCATCAGGACAACCGTTTAATGCTTTTGGACCAGCAACTTCTGGACAAGCATCGTCTTTATCAGCGATTCCGTCTCCGTCAGTATCAGGACAACCCTGGAATTCAGCTAAACCAGGAACATCTGGACAAGAGTCACTTCCGTCAACGATTCCGTCTCCGTCAGTATCAGGACATCCGTTGAAAGCTTTCAAACCGAAAACTTCCGGACATGCATCATCTTTATCGTAGATTCCGTCATTGTCTGTATCTTTTCCACCAAATTTGAAAACAAGACCAGCGAAGTGCTGCATGTGGTTTGGTACATTATTAGCCAATCCTCTTTCAGATCTTTCGTCAAATGATTGTTTGTATGTAGATTGTAATGATAAACCAACCATGTCAGTAAACCAGAAAGTCAATCCTAAACCTCCTTCAACAATTCCGGAGTTAGCATCTTCCAACCAAACATAACCTCCACCAACGTGTACAGACGGGTCAATAACTTTCCAACCCAACGCGTTACCAATACTGTATTTGATGGTACCATCAGCACCATAATAGCTTAAATCACCAGGATTTGTTACTGTGTAGTCTCCAGGAATAGTAGTACGTGGATTAACAAATTTTTTGATTTTGTTTATCGATCCTGTTACTCCAAATGAGAAACTTCCACCTACATTCCTTGACACATTGATGTAAGAAATAGAAGGAAGGATGTTCCAGTTATCTTCCACATTGAAAAATTGTGAAATTTGATCTTCTACTTTTGTTGCAGCGCTCACTCTTGTGTCAACTGCATTCGTTCCAAAGGTGATAGCCCATGGATTGTTACTATCCTGTGCTTGTGAACTTAGTCCAATCAACATGCACACAGCAGCAAATAATTTGTTAAGATGTTTCATACTTAATTTTGTTAGATTACAATATTTTATAAAACAAAAGTAATACGTAATTTTTTAACTACAAAACTAAATGTTAAAAAAAACTGACAAAAAAGGCTAAAAATGGAGATTATATAACTTTTAATGATTTACCTACAAGAATAAAGGATTCAATCGCTTTGTCGAGATGTGCTTTTGTGTGGGCTGCCGATAACTGTACTCTTATTCTTGCTTTTTCTTTAGGCACGACCGGGAAAAAGAACCCGATTACGTATATCCCATTCTTTAACAGCTCGTTCGCCATATTCTGTGATAATTTCGCATCATAAAGCATCACCGGCACAATGGCCGAATCGCCGTCGATAATGTCGAAACCCGCCGCTTTCATCCCGGCTTTGAAATAATTGGTATTCCATTCGAGCTTGTCACGCAGTGTCGTATCTTTTTTTAACAATTCGAAAACCTTTATGGAAGCGCCCACAATGGCCGGCGCCAATGAATTGGAAAACAAATACGGTCTTGAGCGCTGGCGCAGCAATTCTATAACTTCCTTCTTTCCGGTCGTATAACCGCCCATCGCGCCGCCCAGGGCTTTTCCTAAGGTTCCGGTAATAATATCGACACGTCCCATAACGCCTTTGGCTTCCATTGTCCCTTTTCCGGTTGCGCCGATAAAACCGGCCGCGTGGCATTCGTCAACCATGACCATCGCATCATATTTATCGGCAAGGTCGCAGATTTTATCGAGTGGCGCCACGACTCCGTCCATAGAGAACACGCCATCGGTTACGATAATTTTGAAACGCGCCCCGGCCGCATTGGCTTTAATCAATTGCTGCTCGAGATCTTCCATATTGCTGTTTTCGTAACGGTAACGCGCCGCTTTGCAAAGCCTTACGCCGTCAATAATAGAAGCGTGGTTCAGGCTGTCGGAAATAATCGCGTCTTCTTCTCCGAATAAAGGCTCGAAAACACCACCGTTGGCATCAAAAGCCGCTGCATATAAAATCGTATCTTCCGTACCGTAGAATTCCGCTATTTTTTGCTCTAATGTTTTATGGATATCCTGTGTTCCGCAGATGAATCTTACCGAAGACATTCCGAAGCCATGCGTATCCAAAGCGTCTTTTGCCGCCTGGATCACTTCAGGATGCGATGACAATCCGAGGTAATTGTTGGCGCAGAAGTTTAAAACCGTTTCGCCATTTACCGTAATTTCCGCTCCCTGCGGAGAAGTAATGATTCTTTCTTTCTTAAAAATGCCATTATCTTCAATGGTTTGCAATTCGTTTTGCAGGTGCTGTTTGATTTTACCGTACATATTTTCGTGTTGTTATTAATATTTTTGGATTACAAATTTACGACTTTTACTTCTTCGCCTATATAAACCAATGCTTTTTTAGCCACTTTATAGCCCATTGATTCAATCGCAGACTCATAATTTTCGAGTTGTAATCTGTACTTGTTCTGGTGCAGGCCCGTTTTATAATCGAGCAGAAAAACCTCCTTGTTCGCATTGAGAACCATGCGGTCCGGTTTTACCGTGCTGTTTCCCTTACGGATAATCGACTGCTCATTCATGACTTTATTTTCCGCAGAGAAATAATTGCCGAGTTCGGGATGCGCGACAATCCCAAGAATGGTTTCCCTGACAATTTCCTGCTGGGCCACGGTTATTAATCCATTTTCAATGGCTTTGATAATGGCAAGGCCGATATCATTCGCTGTTTTTATAAAAGACAGGATTTCGTGGATTACATTTCCGTAGGCGATCGCTTCCTGCTGGTGCGTTCCCCACATCAATGCTTCACGCTGTGCAATCCTGATGTTTTTCGGATCTAAAGTTTTCGCAACGGTCGGGACCTTTTTTTCAATCCCCGCAATTTGTGGTTTCTCCGAAAGCTTCAGCGGATTCCCAAATTCGTATTTTGTTTTATCTGTTTCAAAAATTCCCTTACTCATCAGAAAATTGACAAAGAAAGTCGACATGTCATTGGCTTTGATCTCGCCTTTTGCATTGAGATTCCGGTTTGAAATCACATACAACTGCTCTTCCGCACGCGTCAGCGCCACATACAAAACATTAATGTTGTCGAGCAATTCCTCCTGCTTTTTCTGGTTGTAAACCAATGAGGCTTCGGCGCCAAAACCCGTAACGGCACTGTTGTTGTCAATCAGCACTTTTTCCAATCCGAAATCGGCGGCATCCGAATCGAGCCATAACTTATCCTTTGGCTTCCTGCTATAATCTTCCTCGGCAAAGGGCAAAATCACCACCGGGAATTCCAATCCTTTCGATTTGTGGATCGTCATAATCCGCACCGCATCCTTGCCTTCGGGCGACGGAATACTGAACGTCTCCGATTTCTTATCCCAATAATCCAGGAAATCTGCAATACCGGCCTGGTTTCGCATATCGCGCTCGAGCACGATATCAAGGAAATATTGCACGTAAGCATTGCTCTTTTCCATATCGATAAACCTGGAAATGATAATCTCAACCGCCTCATACAATGATTTTTTTCTGATGTTTCGGAACGAAATCGTCACGTCGAAACCCGCAAGCCATTGCTCAAAATCGCTTTCGTTATATAGCTCCATCCCTCTGGCAATGAAATCATGGACCGGCAATTCGTGCTGTAAATGTGCACTGATATTCTGCAGAAAATGCGCCTTGGCTTCGAGGTCGGCGCTGTTTTTCAGATACCGCAGCAAATGGATGATCATCCGCACTTCCGTCGCATTGGCGATCATCAGCGTTTCAGAGGAAAGTAGCGGAATCCGGTGTTCCGAAAGGTAATTCGCTACCGCTATGCCCTGGTCGCGCTTCCGCGTAAGGATTACGATGTCTTTGTATTGGAAACCTTTCGACTTAACTTCATGGATGGTTTCCAAAGTTGCACGGATGTACAAATCGGTTTTCCCCAGCGCGTCTTCGTCTTCTTCAGGAACTGCAATTTCGGGAATAAAAGAAAGGTTGACATAGCCGCCGGTTTTGTCGTTCGTTTTTTGGAAACTGTGGTTTTCGTATAAATCTTTGTAATCCGCATGTTCGAATTCGTTGGCGATGAGGCCGAAAAATTCGTTGTTGAAATCAATTATTTGTGAATAACTGCGCCTGTTCGTGTCGAGGCTGAATTGCTCTTTATTTGGATTACTAAACGGATTGTGCGCCTTTCCGAGTTCGATAAACTGTTCCGCTTTCCCGCCGCGCCAACGGTAGATGGATTGTTTCGGATCGCCCACGATCATCAGCGTGCCTTTGGTGCCGAATTCGTCCTGGCCCGAAAGCGCATTGTCGATCAGCGGAATCAGGTTTTGCCACTGCATTTCGGAAGTGTCCTGGAACTCGTCGATAAAGAAATGACGGTAGCGTTCACCCAGTCTTTCGTAAATAAAAGGCGCGGGCTGGTTCTGGATTTCGCGGTAAATGATAGCGTTGAATTCGGCTATCGAAAGTACGTTTTGCTCTTTCTGAATCCGCGATAGCTCGTTGCTCACCGTATTCAGCAAAGACAACGGCGTGATGTTTTTGAGAAAGGCACGGTAAAAATCGCGCTTTTCATAATTCTTATAAATCCCTGCGAGCATTTCTAAAAGCTCAGGAATGATATTTTCTATGAGTGCGCGGTCGGCGGCGCCTTTATTGATTTTGATGTCTTCGGTTTCGAAGTATCTTTTATTTTTCGGATTGTACCTGCCTTCGGCGATGCTGCGCAAATGGTTCGGGAAATGCCCGGCGGAAAAAGACTTTTGGTCGATGCCGTGTTTATCAATCAGTGCCAAAGCCAATTCGGAACAGCCGATGCAATTTGCCTCAAGTTCTTTTGACGCTTCAATGAGTTTGTTTTTGATGGCGATGAATTCGGGGATGGTCTTTTCCTGGAAATGGGTGATTTCGTTGCGGTTGTTTTCGTTGAGGACCAATCTTCCTGTTTCGAGGATTTCGCGTGAAATGTCCCAGCTTTTATCATCGTCGGTCTTTTCCATGGTGAAGTCGACGAGCAATTTGGTGAGCGTTTCGTCTTCTCCGGCCTGGGCGATAATGGCATCGACGGCTTCGATCAAAAGATTTTCGGTATCGAGTGTGACTTCGAAAGTCATCGGCAAATTCAAATCGTGTGCAAAAGCGCGGATGACTTTGTGCGTAAACTTGTCGATGGTTGAAATATCGAAAGCCGCGTAGTTGTGGATGATGTGCCGGATGATATTTTTGGCTTTCTGTTTTATTCCGGAGATGGAAAGTCCGGTTTCTTCGGAGAGTTTTTCCATCAGTCCGACGGCTTTGGCATCGGGTTCGTCTTTGGCGAATTCTGAAAGGCTGCCGACGATGCGCGATTTCATTTCGTGCACGGCTTTGTTGGTAAACGTGATGGCGAGGATATTGCGGTAGGCGTCGTCCTTTTTGGCCGTCAGGATAATCTTGAGATATTCCTTAACGAGCGCGTAGGTTTTTCCCGAACCTGCTGAGGCGTCGTAGATGGAGAATGAAGGAGTTTGATTGTTAGCCACGAATTGCACGAATTTACACGAATGTTGTTTTGGATGAAAATGCCTAGCCCTGATTGCAGCCGGTATCCTTTGTGATCCCGACGCTTCGGGAGAACAAAGATAAAGGCGGAAAGCGGGAAACAGCTTCTAATTTTAATGAAATTATAACGAAAAAGCATTTCCGTTTCCAAAGTTAAATGTTTAAATTTGATTAAAATATTTTATCAATCATTTAAAACAACAATAATTATGGCTTTTGAATTACCAAAATTACCTTATGCGTATGACGCATTGGAACCACATATTGATGCGCGTACGATGGAAATCCACCATACCAAACACCACAATGCCTACACGACAAACCTCAACGCGGCGATTGCCGGAACCGATCTTGAAGGTTTGACCATAGAAAATATCCTGATCAACCTGGACAAAAAAAATGCGGCGGTCAGAAACAACGGCGGCGGCTATTACAACCACAATTTATTCTGGACCGTGATGGCACCAAACGGCGGCGGGAAACCAACCGGCGATCTGGCGGCGGCGATCGAAAGAGACTTTGGGACGTTTGACGAATTTAAGGCGCGGTTTGCGAAAGCGGGCGCGACACAATTTGGATCCGGATGGGCCTGGCTTTGCGTACAGGAAGGCGGGAAGCTCGATGTTTGCGGAACTCCGAACCAGGACAATCCATTAATGCCGGAAGTAGGCTGCGGCGGCACCCCGATTTTGGGAATGGACGTTTGGGAACACGCGTATTACCTAAACTACCAGAACAGGCGTCCGGATTATATTGAAGCATTCTTTAATGTAATCAATTGGACGGAAGTGGCGAGAAGGTATGCTTTAGAGAAGTAAAAAGAAGAAAGAGACAAGAAGCAAGACTTATAAATTTTGCGGATATAAAGAAAAAGCGGATTCATTAATATGAATCCGCTTTTTTATTTTGAAAGAATAGAGCAGTCTTGCTTCTTCTTCCTGAATCTATTCTCTGAGTTTACTCCAATAAAAAAGGTGAAATTGCTTTCACCCTTTTTGCCCCAAATCTACCATAAACTTAACCTACTAATGCTATGGTTCTCCAAATGTATACTGGTAGTTAGTTATTAACAAATAAATTAGACGAAATACATTAAAAATCGACAAACTACCTTATTTTGTGTGTTTTTAGTAGGCTCGGGCGTCTTTCCCTTCATAAAAGTTCATAAATGCTTTGTTAACAACTCGGTTCCCGCCCGGTGTTGGATAGTCGCCGGTGAAGTACCAGTCGCCTAAATTTTTCGGACAGGCCTTGTGTAAGTTCTCCACCGTCTGGAAGATAATCTTCACTTCGGCGTTGATTTCATTGGAACTCAACATCTGTGCGATCTTATCCGAAACTTCCTGCGGCTCAAACGGCGCGTAGATTTCGGTGACATAATTAATGACATCGGCGTCTTTATGGTTTTCCTGTGCTTTGCATTTTTTATAGACTTCGTCAACAATATGGTAAAGGTTTCTTTCTTTGAGCAAATCCAATGCGGCGCGAAAGGCAACCAGCCCTTCCAGTTTGGCCATATCGATACCGTAACAATCCGGATAACGGATTTGTGGCGCAGAGGAAACGATCACGATGCTTTTCGGCTTGAGCCTGTCCATCATCTTGATAATAGACATTTTCAATGTGGTTCCGCGCACGATGCTGTCATCGATGATCACGAGGTTGTCTGTTGGCCTGATTACGCCGTACGTCACATCATAAACATGGGCAACCAGATCATCACGGCTGCTGTCTTCGGTGATAAAGGTCCTGAGTTTTGCATCTTTGATGGCCACTTTCTCAGTGCGTATTTTTACCGAAAGCAATTCCTGTAAAGAATCCCTTGTCAAAGTGTTCCTGTTTTCGAGGATGTAATTGTTCTTCCTTTGGTTCAGGAAATCCTGTGCCGCCTCGACCATTCCGTAGAAGGAAGTTTCGGCGGTATTGGGAATATAGGAGAAAACGGTATTGTCAGTGTCATTGCCAATCGCATCCAGAACGGCAGGCAGAATCAATTTCCCGAGGTTTTTCCTTTCCTGGTAAATTTCGGTATCGCTGCCTCGTGAGAAATAGATGCGTTCGAAGGAACAGGCTTTTTTCACTGTCGGCACAATAATCTGCTCTTCGGTGACCTTCCCGTTCTTCTTGATAATTAAGGCGTGCCCGGGCTGCAATTCCTGTACCTTTTCAAAGTCGACGTTAAAAACCGTCTGGATCACCGGCCTTTCGGAAGCCACGACCACAATCTCATCATCTTCATAAAAATAAGCCGGACGTATTCCGGCAGGATCGCGGAATACAAATGCGTCTCCGTGGCCGAAGAGTCCCGCCATGGCATAACCGCCGTCCCAGCCTTTGGAAGCGCGGCGAAGGATCTTTGCGATTTCGAGTTTTTCGGCGATTACCGGAGAAGCTTCGCGTTTGGAAAGCCCTGCATTTTTGCATTCGAGGTACAGATCGGTGACTTCATCGTCGAGGAAATGCCCGATTTTT